>CAKSPC010000013.1 GCA_934481445.1 uncultured Oscillospiraceae bacterium | reverse complement strand
GTAATAAGGCAGAGGGGGCGCGGTGTGCGCTCCCTTTTGCGTTCTGCGCCGCTCTGAGCGCGGTTCTGGTCGGAGGGGTGTAACTACCTATACCGCAAAAGAGCCGCTCTTGGTGCGCCTTTCCGGGCGCGTGAGCGGCTCTTTCCTTTCCGGAATATATGGAGCAGAACCCTAGCATTTCCTATCAATTTTATGAGCGGCTCAACCTTAACATTTCCTAACATTTCGGTGCCGTTCTCGGCGTTCCCTCGGCGTTAATTCTCGAGGTTCCCTCGAGGTTCAACCCGAAATTTCTCGGAGTTCGCTCGGACTTCGTTTATAAAATTCTCTTGGTTCGCTCACGCTTCATTTTAGAATTTTCTCGAGCTTCGCTCGGGCTTCAATGTGCATTTTTCTCTTTGGTTCCTCTTTGCTTAAACAGCTATTTTCTCTCTGTTCGCTCTCTGTTCGTTGAGGTTTTTGCGGCGAAATTATAGCGGGAATTGCTACGGCTCCACGCGAGAGAGGTTAGCATTTGTTAGCGTAACCCAGAGCGGCGAACCTGAGAAAACCTGAGTTATTTTTCCCGCTATGGGGTTTCAGAACGTCGGCGTTTATCCGCCTGATTGAGCTGTAAGCTGTCCGGCTTCTTCGGAGAAAAAACCTGACAAAACATGACCTTTCACGCGCGCGTATAAGCCCCGAACCTTGACAAAACTTCACATCAGAGAGCGGCGCAAAACTTGAAAGAACTTGAACCGGAGGCGGTACGGCGGTAGGAAATTAAAGCCGAGAATTGTTGACCGGCGTTATTGCGAATTGGCGCAACATCTCCGCATTTTCCCGCCCTTTGGGAGGCGGAAAATGCTGTCTATAAATAGTCAACTCCGCTTATAAGTCTAACAAGATATACTTATGATTTTTGGAGCGGCGAAAAGTGACTATTTATAGTCAACCCTCCGGGAGCTCCGGAACCGGGGATTATATCGGGAATAAATCGTTTATGATTATGCTCGTCGATGTCAGGCAGAGCCCTTTTCAGTTCGCGAGGGGTAGGGGGGGTATAGGTGCAGCCGCGAGCTATTCCGGGCTTTTCCGGGTTCGGTCTTTTGGAGGGCGTGCCGCTCTTTTTCGAGGGGGGCTGTTTGTTCTCCGATTGCCGGTTTTTCCGATAAAAAGGAGCGGGAATTTCCGCCCGGTTCTGCTCCGCTCGGGAGGAATTGCGCCGCTCATTAAGTCCATGCTATCCGGTTTTCATGCGTGAAATTGTAAGCAGGATTTCAAAGTATTCATCGCGGGTTATCTCTCCATTGTGTAACCGCTTATAAGCTGCCTCCCTCTGAAAAAAACGCGTCCTCTACTACTGACGTTCGGGAGCTCCGGAACGCAGAGAGCCCCTTGTGCCTGTATGCTAAATCCACGTCGAGCGGGAACTCGTGCAGCGTGCGTATATCGTCAAAATACGTGTCACGGAGTTTCTTGCTTATCGGTCCTCTGCGGAGCATATTCAGCGCGCGGCGTTCTGATTGCCTTACTGCCTCTATGCTCCTCTCCTGACGTTCTCCCACCTGCTTTAATGTGAGGTTCTCAAAGTATAACAGCTTGATAACCTCTTTCAATCCGCCGGGCAAAAGGCTGACCGCCTCGTGCAAAAGCCGGTAGCTTTCCCGCTGGTCGAACGCTGCTATTAATGCGCCGCTCGTCGGGTCTGCTGTGACATCATGCAGAGTGTCGCTGTCCTCGTTTTCGTCCTCGAGCGGCGCGTCAAGTGAGCGGGTGTCCTCACGGTTCAAGAGGTCTTTCAGTCGGAGGATACTCCGTAATCTGCGCTTTAATTGGAGGTTCAAGTAGGTGGTGAACACATACCCCTTTTCTGGGTTGTATGCCTCTACTGCTCCGAGCATAGCAAAGTAACTCTCCTGCTGAATATCTTCGAGAGAGAGCCCCTGCTGCTTGAACAAATCGGCGTGTGCTGTGTATTGGTGGAACGAGAGTTTATACAGTAGTTTCCGCACGTTCTCCCAGAGCTCCGGAGTGCGTTCCTGCTCCCCCTGCTTTATGAGAACTGCAAGTTGTTCATTAGTCATTGACAGCAACCCCCTTTTGGTATATAATATAGGCAATAGGGTTTGCTCTGTGAGTTCAGAAGTTGGTCGCTTCGCTCCGTATGTTTGCCCTCGCCGCCGTCAGGGTGGCGTTTTTCTTACGAAAAACCGGACAAACCACGTCAATGGCTTTGCAGGGCTTTTTATTTTGCTCCGCGTTTAGCGGCGGCAATGCTTGCTCGTATAGATTTACCGTTAAGGATAACCGGGGATTTCTCGCATGTACACATTTCTACCGCACGGTCATAGATGCGAGCCTGTTCCGGCGAAATAGACTTTGCATAGTCCTTTATCTCTTTCGGAGTCAGGTTGGTTGTAATAATGAACGGCTTTGCCGTGTTATACCTTGCGGAAACTATCTCGCATAGCTTTGCCACAGCAAATTCACTGTTCTGGTTTGCTCCGAAATCATCTATTACAAGTAAGTCGGGCTTTTTGATATCCTCAATGGTGCGGTCTCTCTTGTTGAAATCTGCAATATCTTGAATGAGAGAGGCTGCCTCTCTGACGAATACCCTCCGGTTGGTGTATATCAGCGCGTTAGCAATACAGCAGGCGGCAAAAGTCTTTCCTGTTCCAACGCTCCCGGAAAACATCATGCCCTTGTTTTCTGAAAACAGCGCCGGAAAGTTCTCAACATACCATTTTGCCGCCGCAATAGCCTCAGGACAACTACCGTTATCAGCGGCAAACGTGGACTGCCTGTATTTTTCTTCGGGAATGCAAGCCCTGCAAAACTCGTCAAGCCTCTGTTTTTCCTTTGCGGCTGCTTTAGCCTTGTTCCGTTCTTCGGCAATAGCGGCTTTACAGTGGCATAATGTCCGCGCCTTGCAGGTTTCGCCCGAAAATTCTACAAGCGTTTCTTTTGGCGTGTTGCATTTGCCGCAATAATATAAACCGTCCTGCCCTATGTAATCGCCTTGCTCTATCGGGTTTGCTAATTCTGCGTTCTTGAGCAGCATTTCTATCATGGGTAACATTTTCTACCTCCTGTCAGTCAAATAGATCGTCCGCGTTGTAAATCCGTTCCGGTTCGTCAGGAGCGGCGTTGTTCCCGTAGTTCTTGTCATATTTTCCAGAAAGCACCTTTGCAACATTCTCCGGACGTATCAGCCAGTTGAAATCAGCCTTGAATCCGCTGGAGCTTTTCCCGGTCAGGAATGCCGAACCCTCCACACGCCGGAAATACTCCGCAAAGCTTACACCGTGCAGTTCCTTGAATGCCTCCACCACGAGCCGCCCTTGATGATATGAAAGCTCTCCGGTGAGCGGCTCCAGGCTCTTGCAGATCTCGTTGTATTCCCTGACAGCAGTTTCAAGGACATTGCTGACGGCGCCGCTCGCGCGCGCACGTGCGTATTCTTCACCTTCTTTATTCTTTATTTCTTTATATAATAATGAAGGTTTGTCGATTTCTGAACAAATGGTTTGTCGTTCGTTTGTCAGCTGGCTTGACGTTTGGTTTGTCGGTGTAGCGCTTTCGGGTTTGCTGGCTGACGAATAATCACTGCTGCTATTGGTGATTACAGAGCCATTTTCGGCGTGTTCAAGGTTTGACGTTTCCGGCAAAATAGGTTTGTCGTTCCGTTTGTCGGTTGGTTTGTCAATTTTGCTGCCGGAGGTTTGTCGTTCGTTTGTCGCTCCTGCTGCTCCCTGATATACCTCGTAATTCACAACTGTGATGATACTGAACGATGGCGTTGACTGTATTTTGATTTCTCCGGTCGATTGCAGGTGTTCAAGTGCCGTTCTGGTCTGTCTGGTGGAGAGTCCGTTCAATTCTGAAAGCTCGCGCACGGTAGTGCACAGCTGTCCCCGCTTTATGACCTGCCCCTTACAGCGGGTATCTTCCCAGCGCGCGGAAAGCAGCAGGTGAATGAATAGCCCCCGCGTTTTGATATCGCCGTACCACTCCCATGACAAGATAGAGCGGTGCAGCTTGATATAACCGTTGGTGTCTGCCATGCGCTACCTGCCTATCGGTGTAACGCGCGCGGGGCTGTCCAGATCTGCGCCGCTCTCAGGCTGTACGGTGGAGGTGTTGAGATACTCTGCAAATCTGTCAACATTCACAAGGAACTTTCGCCCTGCGCGGACTGCGACGACCTCGCCGCTCGCGACTTTACATCTTATGAAATGCACCGGCAGCCCGAAGATCTCGGCGGTGCGCTTGATTGTTTCCATGTGCGGAATGTTATTAACTGTATCGTTCATCTATGTAACGCCCCTTTCACCATTATTCTGTATCTTCCGGTACTGCAAAAGACTGCAAATACTTGATTACTCCATTAAGAGCGGCGTTCGCGGATTTGATACGCGCCCTTTGCTGACGGAGGTATGACCGCGCCTCGTGTTCATCAGCGGGGAAATAATACCCGCCCCGGTTCTCCCATTCGGAGCAGATAGGCGAACCCAGCTCCCGCGCCCTCTGAACTATCACGCGCACGGCGCGTTGACTGATATTCAGCAGCGTTGCAAGGTCACGCATGGGAATGGCGTTCGCTCTCCCGGTGGGAATAAGCTCGACGAGCTTTTCAGTGATACTCAAATTTTTCTCCTGTTCCGGTTGCAAAGCCCCGCCATTTGTGGTATAATAACAGCGGAGCTCAACCTTTTCAATTCGTAGTTGGTGGGGTTGCTCTTTGCCGTCTGATGTGGTGGTGCACGTCAGGCGGTGTTTTTTTATGCCTGAGCGGCGGACTTCTCAGCGGCGACATTCGCGATTATTTCGAGCAGTTCGCCCTTTTTCTTTTCGTCCAGCTCGTTTCTCATGAGGCGCGTCATTGTAGGCTCTGATATGTGGAGCTTTACCGCTACCTCATACAGATACACGCCGCTCGCTTTTGCCGCTGCTCTGATCTCTGAATTCTTCAATTTTTCCACCTCTTTTCTGTAATGATGATTGACACAAATGTTTTTTTGTGCTATAATGGTTATGATGATTGTTGCTGTATCTTCATTATAGCACTTTTTCTCTAACTTGTCAACGTACGTTGCGAGCAAAAAACAAATAGCAACAAATACAGTAAACCGAATAACGCGATGTGGCGAGGTGTAACAAATGAATGCAAATACAAAAGAGATTTTCCCGCAAAGGCTTATTGAGCAGAGGGAAATAAAAGGCGTTTCCCGGCAAACAGCCGCTGACGAGCTAGAAATAAGCCGCGCCAGCCTTGAATATTACGAAAAAGGGTTGCGTGTTCCCGATGTTGTGGTTCTTGCCAAACTCGCCGATTATTACAATGTTTCTGCTGATTACCTGCTTGGGCGTTCTGATGTGCGGAGCGTTGACCCATCGCAAAAAATCCATGTTGCGTGCGAGGTTACGGGGCTATCTGAAAAAGCAGTCAATAACCTTGTAGAAATTAATAGCAAAGGATTAAAGGTTAATCTGCTGTTAGAAAACAATCGAATAAAAGACGTTATTAAACATCTTGGTGAACTGGAGCGGTTAGCAATTAATAAAAAATATTGGGAACAGGTCATTGATCCGGTAATTAATGGCGATGATTTCTTTGATGGATTAAAGTTAAATGGCGATTGCTTAGGAAAGCCAAAATGTAAACGATATAATGAGCATAATCCAGATGATATAATTGACTGTCAGAACTGTGAGGACGGTGGCTTTAGAAAGACCGATAGCGAATATATATACAATTTGATTAGACGTGAATTTGACGAAATATTAGAAATGGATTTGGGCTTGTATGTTAATTCGCAGGCTGATTGTTCATTATGCTATCAAGATAATGCTGATCTCGAACATTTTAAACTCTCAAGGGGAATTGATGCATTGATTGAAGATACTCAGTTAAACGCTGATTTTTCACCACACTTTGCGGAAAAAAACCAAAAGATTAGAAAAAGATTGACTGATAAGCTTGATGAAATCAGCAAATACATCGCGGAAAACCAAAACGACAAGCAAATAAAAGAATTTTATCTTCAAAGTCTTGAAATACATCGGTTAGAGGCTAAGGCACTTCAAACCTACCTCGACAAATACGATGAAAATTTCAAGCTAAAGGAGCAGAAAGGAGCGCCCGACAATGGCAGCAATAACCCCAAGAAAGAATAAATCCGGCGAGATCATCAGCTACACGATCAGGGTATATCGCGGCTATGACAGCAGCGGGAACAGGCTCAAACCATACACCATGACCTATAAGCCCGAACCCAGCATGACCGCAAAGCAGGTTGAAAAGGAGCTGAACCGGCGCGCCGTTCAGTTCGAGGACGAATGCAAGAACGGTCTGATTGGAACGGCAGCGGCGCTCAAACTGGCGGATTTCGCCCCGATCTACCTTTCCTCCATGCAGGAGAAATTAAGCCCTACCGTTTACAGCTCCTATGTTCACATACTGGAAACGCTTGTGCTGCCCGCGCTCGGTCATATCAAGCTGACGGAGCTTAAACCGGTACACGTTCAGCAGTTCATCAAGCAGCTTTCCAATATGCCAAAGCTGAGGCGTGACGGTAAGCCTGACGAGAGCGGCGAAAAGCTGTCACCTGCGACTGTACGCCGCAAACTGGCGGTACTTCAATCCATGCTTACGCTTGCAACAAAACTCGGCTACATCAGCAATAACCCTGCTGACGCAAAGCGGCTCACGCTCCCGAAAATGCCACGACCGGAAATTGAGATCTTCACCAAACAGCAGGCTTCGTATATCCTGCAATGCCTGAAAGACGAAAGCCTCCAGTTCCAGGCGATGATACAGCTTGCAATATTCACCGGAGCCCGTGAGGGCGAGCTTGTGGCGCTGAAATTCTCTGACATAGATTTCACCACAAGGAAAATGACGATCAGCCGCTCAGCGTACAAGCTCAAGGGCGAGCCGGTCAGAACCAAAGCACCTAAGAGCGGCAGAGCGAGAACGGTAACGCTTAACGCTTCCTGCGTCGAGCTGCTCCAGAGGTTGAAACAACAGCACCTGCTCGAACAGATGAAACTCGGCACCGCCTGGAAAGGCGACGACTGGGTATTCACGCAATGGGACGGCTCGATCATGCACACCCAGACTCCAAGCAGGCAGTTTGACAAGTTTCTCAAAAAGAACGGTATTCCGCACCGAAAATTCCACAGCCTGCGGCATACGTCCGCAACGCTTCTGCTGTACAATGGCACGGATCTGAAAACCGTACAGGAGCGGCTCGGTCACGCTGACTTCACCACAACAAACAAGTATCTTCACCTGGTAGAGCAGGCGGACGCCGACGCGGTTGACAGCCTGGAGCAGCTCCTGGAGAAACGCCACGCATAAAAAAGCGCTTATCCCGTCATAGCGATGGAATAAGCGCACTTTTTTTGAAATGGCGCACTAATGGCGCACTCGGAAAGCAAGTCCCGGGAAAAAGAAAAACCGCCCTGTTCGCCGAATGGCTTAACAAAGCGGTTTGTTCTGGAGCTGGGAATGGGACTCGAACCCACGACCTGCGCATTACGAATGCGCTGCTCTACCAACTGAGCTATACCAGCAAAATAAATAAAATCTGAAAAACGCTTGAAAAAAAAGCGACAGTGTGATATACTGAAAGCGTAGCATTTCGTGCGACTATATTATTATAATCATTTTAGAGCGATTTGTCAAGAGCTGAAAGGGTGTTTTTTATAAATTTGGCTAAAAAATTTTTCAGAGGCGTTGGTTATGCTGTTTGCGTGCTGCTTCTTGTATTATGTATATTGCTGGCTGTTCTCGCGGCGGGATTCGGACCGCAGGGGACGGTGGAGCTTTTCGGGTTTGATCTGTTCCTTGTGGATACAGACGATATAGAAACAATTCCTGCGGGGAGCGTTGTTATAGCACGGGAGTGCCGCCCGTACGACCTTGAGGATGGCGGAATGGTGCTGTACAACAAAAGCGACGATAACGGCAGCGTGCCCGCTCTTGGATATGTTGATGAAGTACGCATGGACGATGGCGTGTATTACATAACCGTTTCTGTCGGGAAGGATTCCTGTGAGTTTTCCGAGCGCGACCTTATCGGTAGCGCAGAAAAAAGCAGTGAATTTCTCGGGGCGGTTATTTCGTTTTCAAGGCAGCCCTGGGGCATTTTTGTGATAGCATTCCTGCCGTGTGCCGCTCTCATCATTTATGATATCATAAGAGCAGCCGCAGCCCGCAGACCTCTTCCCGAGGTGGTGCCGCAGGTAAAGAATAATGCTCCCGAGAGCGATGAGCCTGCGCCCGCTCCGGTCATATCCGTAAAGCCCGAGGGCAGCGCGGCGTATTCCCGCAGCGGCGGCGCAAGACCCGCCGCCACCGCAGACAGCGTCCTCTTCTCCTATGCGGGAAAACAGCGAAGACCCGATATAATCCCGCTTACCGATAAAAAAACCACCTCGGAAAAGCCCGCCGCAGATATTGCAGACAAACCCGCTGACCTTTCCGAAAAGGCGGAAGCGGTCAGGGATGAAGTTGCGTTCAGTTCGGTTTCCAAGAGCAATGCCGTTTCCAAAAGCGCGGACAAGACCACTATTCCCGCGCCCATCGAGGCGAAGCGCTATGTAGACAGCGCCGCGCATACCGCCACTGCGGAGCTTCCTGTTATACCAAAAAAGAAAGCTTCCGACGCGTTCTTCAGTCAGTCAGATGCGCCGCAGATCGCGCCCAGACGTTCCGCGTCCACGGAGAAAAACGCCAGGGCGGTGATAGATCTCGAGGACGCCCTGGCAACCGCAGAAGAGCGTTCTCATCGCGCTCCCCGAGAAAGCGGCAGGCGCAGTGCCGAGATACTCGCTTCCAAAAGCGTCAGCGACCTCATAACCGAGGACGACGACAGCCTTGACAAAAACAGATACGAGATAGACGATATCCTCGCAGGGCTGGACAAAAGGAAAAATAACAGGTGAGCACGCGCGTTAAGAATGTCGTTGCCGCTGCGGCGATACTGTGCGTTCCGTGCGCGGCGCTGCTTGCGGCGGCATGGGGCGTTATCGGCTGGGACGCGGCGACGGTCATCGCGGCGGTGATGTGCTGTGTGCCGTTTTTCCTTTCGTTTGAGCGGCGCGCGCCGTCCGCCCGCGAACTTGTGCTTGCGGCGGTGATGACAGCATTTTCTGCCGCGGGGCGGTTCATTTTCGCGCCGATACCGTTCTTCAAGCCTGTTACCGCCATCGTAGTCCTTTCGGCAATGTACCTCGGGCCGCAGACGGGATTTATGGTCGGGGCGCTTTCGGCGGTGATATCGAATATTTATTTCGGGCAGGGACCGTGGACGCCGTTTCAGATGTTCTGCTGGGGAATGATAGGCTTCATCGCGGGCATTATAAATAAGAATAAAATTCTCGAGCGAGTTGTTCCGCTGGTTATTTACGGAATTATCGCCGGGGCGGGCTATTCCGTTGTTATGGATATATGGACTGTCCTTTCGATGGACGGAGTATTTACGACGGAGCGGTGGCTTGCGGCTATTATTTCAGCGCTTCCCGTTACGGCGGTGTACTGCGTTTCTAATGTGGTGTTCCTGCTGGCGCTTCGCAAGCCCGTCGGAAAGCGCCTTGAGCGCATTAAAAAGAAATACGGCGTGTTCCTTTCCGCCGGCGAAGCATAATGACATTCTACCGCAGTCATTTCGCGACTGCGGTTTTTCGTAGGTGGATATTACAACAAAAATCGGAGTTGATTTGATTGATAAATATTAAGAAAACGATAAATACGGTTTCGGCTGTACTGGCGCTTTCGATGCTGTGCTCCTGCGGCATGACGTCGGAGCTGAAACTCGGAACAGGCAATGCAGGCGGCGTGTACTATGCCTACGGCACCGAGCTCAGTACGCAGGAAAGCGGCATGACCGTCCGCGAAACCGCAGGCTCACGCGCGAATATGCGCCTGCTCGGCGAGGGCTTTATCGACCTTGCGATAGTGCAGAGCGACGTTTTGTCAGAAGCTGTGAACGGCGTCGGTGATTTCGAAGGCGAGCCCGTTACTTCCGTCAGAGCCGTTGCGGGGCTGTACGACGAGGCGTTTCAGATAATCGTCCGCGCGGATTCCGAAATTACGACCCTGCCCGACCTTAAAGGAAAAACCGTATCCGTCGGCGAGGAGGGCTCCGGCGTTGCGAAGAACGCCGAATATCTTTTTCTTTCCGCGGGAATAGACAGCACTTCTGTCAACAAGGCGTATATGTCGTATAAAGATTCGGCGGAAGCGCTGAAAAACGGAGAAGTGGACGCATTTTTCGTGGTGATGGGTACTCCATCTGAGGTAGTGAATGAGTTGTCGGAAAGCGCTGACATCCGTATTCTTTCCCTCGACGACCGCACGATTTCTTACATGACGGAGATATACAAGGGCTACTCCGCCGTTACCATCCCCGCGGGGACTTACAGCGGGCAGGCGGAGGACATCCGCACCGTCGGAGTAAAGGCGGTTCTCGTTGCGGACAGCAGGGCGGACAGGACGGCAGTTCACGAGATAACACAGAAACTATTTGAAACTGACGGCATTGCCGTTAAATCGCCGAGCGCCGAATTTGCCGTGGCGGATATTCCGTGTGTGTTCCACGAAGGCGCGGCGGATTATTACGAAACAGTCGGCATTGCCGTTGAAACCGATCCCGCGGCGGGCAGGGTAGGGTTCGTGTTCGGCTCGCAGGACAGCTAAGGAGGCGTTGGATTGCAAACATTAAATATTGATATGTATCAGACGCTGGCGCTGGCTGTCGGGGTGCTGTTCCTTGGCGGATTCCTTAAAAAAAGAATAGGCTTTCTTGAAAAATTCTGCATTCCCGCGCCGGTTATCGGCGGAATTGTTTTCGCGGTGGTATCCTGCCTGATGTATGTTCTCGGAATAGTTGAGTTCAATTTTGATGAAACACTGAAAAACGTCTGCATGGTAATGTTCTTTACATCAGTGGGATTTCAGGCGAACGTAAAGGTGCTGAAAGCGGGCGGCGTGAGCCTTATCGTATTTCTGTTCTGCCTTTGCGGGCTTATTATTATACAGAATCTCACCGCGGTGGGACTGTCGGAGGTGCTTGGTATAAGCCCTCTTATCGGAATGTGCACCGGCTCCATCCCGATGGTGGGAGGGCACGGCACATCGGGAGCGTTCGGCCCGGTGCTCGAGGATTTCGGCATCGAGGGCGCAACGACATTCTGCACCGCCGCGGCAACATTCGGACTTATCACAGGTTCGCTTATGGGCGGCCCGGTTGCGCGCAGGCTTATCGAAAGGCACAGGCTGCTTGACGGCGTGCACGCCGAGGACGCGACCATGCTCGAGGAAGAGGAGCAGAAGCACCACCGCTCCGTCAGTATGTATGCCCCCGCGGCGTATCAGATAGCCATTGCGATGGGAATAGGCACTGTGGTTTCGTGGGCGCTTTCTCTCACGGGAATGACGTTCCCGGTATATATCGGCTCGATGATTGTTGCGGCGGTAATGCGCAACGTTGATGAATACACGGGAAAGCTCCACATACACATGGGCGAAATCAACGACATCGGCGGTATCTGCCTGTCGCTTTTCCTCGGAATTGCGATGATAACGCTGAAACTATGGCAGCTTGCGGAGCTTGCCTTGCCGCTGGTTGTGCTGCTTGTTGCGCAGATAGTCATTATGATACTTTTCAGCTATTTCGTTGTGTTCAACGTCATGGGCAGGGACTACGACGCGGCGGTGCTTTCCGCGGGCGTCTGCGGCTTCGGCATGGGCGCTACCCCGAACGCCATGGCAAATATGCAGGCGATAACCGAGAAATACGCGCCGTCCGTAAAGGCTTATCTGCTGGTGCCGATAATCGGAAGTATGTTTGCGGACTTTATAAACAGTTTGGTCATAACTTTCTTTATAAATTTCCTGAACTGAACGGAGGTAATTATGAAAGAGAAGGACAAGAACAGAAAGCTTGATTATTTTTCGGAAAATCTTGCCGTGCCCGAGATACACGTCGACACGCTGAAACACTCCGCGGCAAACGACGAAGAGCAGGACAGCGGCGGCGACGTCATTTTTGAAAACCTCGCGATACCCGAGGTCAAGCTTAAAAATCCCGCAAAGCATAAGGAATAACCTGCAGGATCTGCTGTGAAAGGACATTTTTATGAGAGATGAAACATACAGGGTCGCGCTTATCGGCATAGTTGTTTCCGGGCGTGAATCCGTCGGGCGGCTGAATGCGCTGCTGCATGAATGCGCGGAGTACATCATCGGGCGCATGGGCATTCCGTATGAAAAGGCGGGGGTGTCGATAATAAGCGTTGCCATCGACGCTCCGCAGGATGTTATAAACACTCTTTCGGGAAGGCTCGGCGCGCTGAAAGGCGTTACCGCAAAGACAATATACCAGAAAATGCCCGGGCAGAAAACTGACAGCGCCGAAAGTTGATTTCGATATTGACAGAATTTCCTCCTTTATCTGCATAAAGGAGGATTTTTTATGCTCAAGTGAGAAAAATGCACGTTATCTTATAAAAAATATAAAAAAATCCCGTAAGAATATTGAAAAAAGAATGAAAAAGTGTTATACTATTAAGATGAATATGTATGCAGTAAGAAAGGCGGTGACAGCATGGATATAATGGTGGGCGATGTGCTTGTTATGAAGAAGCCTCATCCCGGCTGCGGAAGCACACAGATGAAAGTCATGCGCGTCGGCGCCGATTTTCGGCTGACCTGCGCAGGGTGCGGACACAGTTTTATGATCCCGCGCTCAAAATGCGAGAAGAAAATAAGGTCGGTAATTCGTGAAAATAATACCACAGAGGGATAAATGACAGAGAAACTGAGAATGGCGGAGGCAAGGTACGAGGAAATTAACATGAAGCTTTCCGACCCCGCCGTTATTTCCGATAACAAGCTGTACCGCGAACTTATGCAGGAGCATAGGGAGCTGACGCCGCTGATAGAAACCTACCGCAGGTACACCGCGGCGGAGAGCGACTTCAACGACGCCAAGGCCATGCTTGACGAGGGCGGACTTGACGAAGAAATGCGCGAGCTTGCCCGCAGCGAATACAACGACGGCAAGGAGCGCATGGAGCGGCTTTCACAGGAGCTGAAAATGCTTCTGCTTCCCCGCGACCCCGACGATAACAAGAGTGTTATTGTCGAGATACGCGCCGGCGCGGGCGGGGAAGAGGCGGCGCTGTTTGCAGGGTCGATGTTCAGAATGTACTCGATGTACGCGGCGCGGCAGGGCTGGAAAACAGAACTCATCAGCTCCAATCCCACGGAGCTCGGCGGCTTCCGCGAGGTAAGCTTCAGCGTGGAGGGCGGCGAGGTGTACTCAAAGCTTAAATACGAGAGCGGCGTGCACAGGGTGCAGCGCGTTCCCGAAACGGAATCGCAGGGGCGCATACAGACCTCCACAGTGACTGTTGCGGTGCTTCCGGAGGCGGAGGAGGTCGATGTAAACATCAACCCCGCCGACCTTACGGTACAGACGTTCCGCTCCAGCGGCGCCGGTGGTCAGCACATCAATAAGACCGAATCCGCGATAAGGATAATCCACAATCCCTCGGGGATAGTCGTGGAGTGTCAGGAGGAGCGCTCGCAGTTCAAAAACCGCGAAAAGGCGATGAAAATGCTGTACACCAAGCTGTACGACCGGCGCCTGCACGAGCGCGACAGCGCCATCGCGGAAGAACGCCGCATTCAGGTGGGCACGGGCGACCGCTCCGAGCGGATACGCACCTATAATTTCCCGCAGTCGCGTGTGACCGACCACAGGATAGGCCTTACGCTGTACAAGCTCGACGAGATGATGAACGGCGGCTGCGACGAGGTTTTCGACGCGCTGCGCGTTGCCGATATGACGGCGAAGCTGCTCAGCAGCAAGGAATGATTGGAAGTGTTTATATGACCACGAAAATACTGCCGTTCAGCGCCGAGAGCGCGAAAGCGGCGGCAGATATACTGCGCGGCGGCGGGATAGTCGGCATACCGACGGAAACGGTGTACGGGCTTGCCGCGGACGCGCGGAATGTTGAGGCGGTGCGAAGCATATTTGAAGCCAAGGGCAGGCCGCAGGACAATCCGCTGATAGTTCACATCAGCAATATGGATATGCTTCCGCCGCTTGTCAAGGAGATTCCCCCCATCGCGCTGAAGCTTGCGGAGCGCTTCTGGGGCGGTCCGCTTACGATGATATTCCCGAAATCGGATATTATCCCCTCCACAACAAGCGGCGGGCTTGACACCGTTGCGGTGAGAATGCCGTCGTCCGAGGCGGCACGGGAGATAATCGACGCCTGCGGATTTCCGCTTGCGGCGCCATCCGCAAATCTTTCGGGAAAACCCAGTCCCACCACAGCGAAGCACGTTTTTGACGACATGGACGGTAAAATCCCGCTCATAATCGACGGCGGGGAATGCTCCGTCGGTGTGGAAAGCACCGTTATCTGCTTCAGAAACGGAAAGATACACATTCTCCGTCCCGGCGGAATAACCGCGGAAATGCTTTCGGAGTTCGGCGAGGTGGAGGTGGACAAAGCCGTCACCGCCCGGCCAGACCCCAACGAGCGTGTGCTTTCCCCGGGAATGAAATACAAGCACTATTCTCCAAAGGCGGATGTTACAATTGTAAATGCCCACGGAGAGCAATTCGTGGAATACTGCCGCTCCGTTGCGGAAAAATCCGCAGGGAAGAAGGTGCTCGCGTTTGGCGCGGGCGTCGACGAAGCGGGGATATTCATGGATTACGGCAAGGACACGTCATTGCAGGCACACAGGCTTTTCGCCCTGCTGAGATACGCGGACGATGTCGGCGCGGATATCGTGCTTGTCGAGATGCCGTCGGAGGACGGGATAGGTCTTGCGGTATACAACAGGCTGATCCGCGCGGCGGGATTTAAGATAGCAGAGGTGTGACCATGCTGGAGCTTTCCGACAGAAAAATAATCGGTTTGACGGGAATGTCAGGCGCGGGCAAATCCACCGTAAGCCGCGCATTTGCAGAGTGCGGGTACACCGTAATTGACTGCGATATCTGCGCGCGGGAAGCGGCGGCAGATAAGGGATTTCTTGATGAGATCGCGCGGAGATTTACCCCCGACATCATCGACCCCGACGGCACCCTTAACAGGCGAAAGACCGCCGACAGAATTTTTACAAGCAAGGCGGACAGGGAACTGTACAACCGTATTATCTACCCGTATATAACATATATTATCATAGAAAAGATACGCGCGGCGGAAACGGATGTGCTTCTCGACGCCCCGACGCTGTTTGAAGCGCGGCTCGACGGGCTGTGCACGAGCATTGTCAGCGTCTGCGCGGATGTGAATATCTGCGCGGAAAGGATATGCCTCCGCGACGGGATAACCCCCGGGCAGGCGGCGGCGCGGCTGTCATCTCAGCATGACGCGGCATTTTTCCGCGGCATATCCGATATCTGCATCGAAAACAACGGTTCCCGTGAGGAACTCATATCCGCCGCAAAGGCTGCGGCAGAAAAACTGAAAGGCAACAGATGACTTCTTATTCCAAGCGTTCAAAGAGAAAAAAACGCGTGCTGCCCGTTATCATTATAATAACGGCGGTGATGATGGTTATCGCGGCGGCGGGATATTTCGGGTACGAAAAGTACCTCGAGTACGCCTATCCGCTGAAATATCAGAACTACGTTGAGCGGTACTCACGCGAAAACGGGCTGGACAAATACTTCGTCTATGCGGTGATAAAAACCGAGAGCGGCTTCCGTTCCGACGCCGTTTCAAATGTCGGCGCGAGGGGACTTATGCAGATAATGGAGGACACATTCGACTGGATTAAGTTCAAGCAGGACGATGACGACGCGGTATATTACGATATGTACGACGCGCAGACCAACATAAAATACGGCTGCTACCTTCTTGGGTATCTCATGGATGAATTCGGGGATATCGGCACGGCAGCGGCGGCGTATCATGCAGGGCGCGGGCAGGTCAACGAGTGGCTCGCCGACAGCAGTATATCATCCGACGGGGTGCACCTTGACACCATCCCGATACCCGACACCGCGCACTATGTAAACAAGATAACTAAGGCCGTGGATATATACACGCGGCTTTATGATAAAGAAAAATAAATGAAAGGAATTGATATATCATGGCAAAGGAAGAACTGACTGCAAAGGAACTCAAGGAAAAGCTTTTTATGAGCAAGAAGAACGCAGCACTTATCATGAGCGCTGACGAGATCAAGAAGTGCGACAAGTTCTGCGAGGGCTACAAGGTATTCCTCGACAAGGGCAAGACCGAGCGCGAGGCGGCGGCGTTCATAAAGAAAGCCGCAGAGGCAAAGGGCTTTACCCCCTACGACAAGAAAAAGACCTACAAGGCGGGCGACAAGGTTTATTATATCAACCGCGAAAAGGCTGTTGTCCTTGCCGTTATCGGCAGCGACCCCATTGAAGAGGGCGTGAACATCGTTGCGGCGCATATTGATTCTCCGCGCCTTGACATGAAGCAGGTTCCCCTGTATGAAAAGGACGAGGTTGCATATTTCAAGACGCATTACTACGGCGGCATAAAGAAGTACCAGTGGCCGACAGTTCCGCTGTCCCTGCACGGCGTTATCGTAAAGGCTGACGGAACAAAGGTCACCGTTAATATCGGCGAGGACGAAAACGACCCCGTATTCTGCGTTTCCGACCTGCTTCCGCACCTTGCAAACGCGCAGTACAAGCGCCCCTCCACCGAGCTTATCCGCGGCGAGGAACTTAACATCATCATCGGCTCCCGCCCCTTTAAGGACGACGAAGCAAGCGAGGCCGTAAAGCTCAACATCATGCTCATCCTGAATGAAAAGTACGGTATCACCGAGGCTGACCTGCTTTCTGCGGAGCTTGAGGCTGTTCCTGCATTCAAGGCAAAGGACGTTGGATTTGACAGAAGCCTTGTCGGCGCTTACGGTCAGGACGACCGCGTATGCGCGTATACCGAGCTTATGGCTGTCCTCGAAGCAAAGGACGTTAAGAGAACAGCAGTCGCTGTCCTCACCGATAAGGAGGAAACAGGCTCCGACGGTAATACGGGTCTGCGCTCTTCGTATCTCAGATTTTTTATCGCCGACCTTGCGGCTTCCTTCGGCGTAAGGGGCAGGGATGTCCTCGCAAAGTCCAAGTGCCTTTCCGCGGACGTTAACGCGGCATTTGATCCGACATTCCCCGATGTATTCGAAAAGAACAACTCCGCCCTGCTCAACGGCGGCGTATGCGTAACCAAGTACACAGGCTCCCGCGGCAAGAGCGGCACATCCGACGCTTCCGCAGAGTTTGTCGGTGAGATAAGAGCGCTTCTCGACAAGAACGGCGTAATCTGGCAGACGGGTGAGCTCGGCAAGATAGATATCGGCGGCGGCGGAACAGTTGCGGCCTATATCGCAAATCTTGATGTTGACACCATCGACGTCGGCGTGCCCGTGCTTTCCATGCACGCTCCGTTTGAGATAACCGCAAAGACGGATATCTACGCGGCATACCTTGCGTTTGCGGCGTTCATCAACGCATAAATAATCACACGCGCCCCCGCATAAGCATATTATGCGGGAGAGGTGAATGTGAATGATAAAGCAGAAAACACGCGCAATACTGCGAAAGCTCGGCGTGCGGCTTATCGCCGCGGCGCTGATAATGATCGGACTGATATTGCTGACAGACCTGAGCTTCCGTCCCATTGTGGAGAAAGTGAACGCTTACGAATGCCACGCCGCAGTTTCAAGAGTTATCAACGAAGCCGTGCTTTCGGAGCTTGAGCGCAGCGGCACGGATTATTCAAAGCTTGTTTATCTGACCACGAACAATGACGGGGAAGTGATCTCCGTTGAAAGCAACGTGATGAACATAAACAGGCTGAAAACGAATGTCGCTGACAGGGTAGAGCGCGAGATAGAGCGGCTTTCTGCGATAGATATACAGATCCCCATTGGAACGCTGATGGGCATTCAGCTTCTGCACGGCAGAGGTTTTTCGGTCGGGATGAGCGTTAAGCCCCTCGGCTATGCTTCCACATCAGTCATCAGCGAGTTCACACAGGCGGGGATAAATCAGACGCGCCACCGCATTATCATCGAGATCGACGCGAACGTCGACGCGGTGATACCCGGATTTTCCACGGAAGTGCCCGTCACAACGAACATCGTTGCGGCGGAAACGATAATCGTGGGGAGGGTTCCCGACGCATATACTCATGTCATCACCGAAAGCGAGTCGCTGGCGGGAACGCTTGAGGATTACGGCGCGGTTCTGTAATAAAAGTAAATTGGAGAGAAAGATTTGGAACTTAACGAAGCAAGAGCAAGGTCTGCAGTGCTGCGCGGCAAGCTTGAAAAGGCAAACCACAGCTACTATGACCTCGATTCTCCCATTCTCGAGGACGACGAATACGACGCACTCATGCGCGAGCTTCGCGGGATAGAGCAGGAGTTTCCCGAGCTTATGACCGCCGATTCCCCCACGCAGAGGGTAGGCGGAACAGCGGCGAACACATTCGAGAAAGTCCCGCATACCGTGCAGATGGGAAGCCTTCAGGATGTTTTCAGCACGGAAGAGGTGCAGGATTTCCTGAACCGAATGGCGGAGCAGGGCGCGCATGAATTCACCGTCGAGCCCAAGATAGACGGGCTTTCCGTTTCGCTTGAATATGAAAACGGCGTGCTTGTGCGGGGCTCTACCCGCGGCGACGGGTTCATCGGAGAGGATATCACCGCGAACATAAAGACCATACGCACCGTTCCGCTCAGCCTGCCGGAAAAGCTTCCGCTGCTGGAAGTGCGCGGCGAGGTCTATATGCCGAAAAGAAGCTTTGCCGCGCTCTGCGCCGAGCAGGAGCAGAACGGCGAGCCCCTGCCGAAGAACCCCCGCAATGCCGCGGCGGGCTCGCTAAGGCAAAAGGACAGCCGCGTGACCGCCCGGCGAAAGCTTGATATTTTCTGCTTTAACATCCAGCGGGCGGAGGGCAGGGAATTCGCGACGCATTCTGAGTCGCTGGAGTATCTGCGCTCGCAGGGATTTCATGTTATTCCCGACTACCGGGTATGCAGCGACAGCAGCGATATCCTTGAAAAGATAGGCAGTATCGGCGGCGGGCGGACGTCGCTCCCGTTTGATATCGACGGCGCGGTCGTTAAGGTGAACGACATTGCGCTTCGCGGGGAGATAGGCGCCACTGCGAAAGTTCCGAAATGGGCGGTGGCATTCAAGTACCCGCCCGAGGAAAGAATAACCACTCTCAATTCGATAGAGATAAATGTCGGCAGGACGGGCGCGCTTACGCCCGTGGCGGTGTTCGACCCGGTACAGCTTGCAGGCACGACGGTTTCCCGCGCGATACTCCATAATCAGGACATAATTTCCGAAAAGGATATCCGCGTCGGGGATAAAATTGCGGTGCGCAAGGCGGGGGATATCATCCCCGAGGTCGTGCGCTCGGTTTCGCACGCGGATGGTGCCGAGCCGTATTTCATCCCGCATATCTGCCCGATTTGCGGCGCGGAAGCCGTCCGCGATGAGGACGAAGCCGTTATCCGCTGCCAGAACATTGATTGCCCCGCGCAGCTTCTGCGGTCGGTGGAGCACTTCGCTTCACGGAATGCAATGAACATCGACGGTCTTGGCGAAGCGGTTGCGGAGCAGCTTATCGGCGCGGAGCTTGTACGCACCGTGGCTGACCTCTACACGCTGGATATACAGAGCCTTACGACGCTGGAGCGCTTCGGCAGCAAGTCTGCGGAAAACCTGCTGACAAGCATAGAGCGCTCAAAATCAAACGAGCTGGACAGGCTTGTTTTCGCGCTGGGCATTCGTGGGATAGGTCAGCGTTCCGCACAGCTTCTGTGCGCGCGCTTCGGCAGTATGGATGCGATAATGGCCGCCTCTGCCGAGGACATCGCGCAGATAGACGGCTTCGGCGATATCCTCGCGGAAACGGTGTATTCAGCTATGCGCGAGCCGCACAGGATAGCCCTTATAAACAGGCTGAAAGAATACGGACTGAATATGACCTATTCCGACAGCAGGGTGTCCGATATCTTCGCGGGAAAGACCTTTGTCATCACGGGCACGCTTCCCACATTGAAGCGTGACGAGGCGAAGGCTCTCATAGAAAAACACGGCGGAAAGTGCAGCGGCTCGGTTTCAAAAAAGACGAGCTATGTTCTCGCGGGAGAAGAAGCGGGCAGCAAGCTCACAAAGGCGAACGAGCTTGGCATTACAGTTATCAGCGAGCAGCAGCTTATGGAAATGCTCGAGCAGAAATAAACAGAAAGGAACGGCAAAGATGAGTATTGACGTTAAACATCTTGCAAAGCTGGCAAGACTTCGCATTGAGGACGACCAGCTTGAGAAATTTGAAAAGGATATGGAGAGCATTGTTTCCATGGTCGAGCAGCTTCCGCAGCCCAGGACAGAGGCGATGGGCCTTGACCCCGAGCACCCGATGAAGCTCCGCGCGGACGTTGAATCGGACGAGAAGTTCACAAGAAACGAACTCCTCGCAAACGCACCGAAAATGCAGGCAGGCTGCGTAGTTGTGCCCAAGACGGTAGAATAAACAGAAAGGACAGCGAAACATGGAATTATACGAAAAGTCAGCCCACGAGCTGTCGGAAATGCTGCGCAGCAAGGAATGCAGCTCTGAAGAAATAACCCGCTCCGTTATGGACAGGGCAGAGGCAACAGATGAAAAAGTTGGCGCGTACCTTACGATGTGCCGCGAGGAAGCACTCGCAAAAGCCCGCGAGGTGGACGCAAAGCTTGCCAGGGAAACCCTGCACCCGCTGGCGGGTATCCCGATAGGAATCAAGGACAACATCTCCACCAAGGGTCTGCTCACGACCTGCGCATCCAGGATGCTGTACAACTATGTTCCTCCGTTCAATGCATTCGTTATGAACAAGGTGAATGCTGCGGATATGGTAATAACGGGTAAGCTCAACATGGATGAGTTTGCGATGGGAAGCTCCACCGAGAACTCCTATTTCAAGAAAACACATAACCCGCACAACCTTGACTGCGTTCCCGGCGGTTCCTCCGGCGGTTCTGCGGCGGCTGTTGCGGCGGGTTCCGCTGTTATTTCCCTCGGCTCGGATACCGGCGGATCCATCAGAATGCCCGCTTCATACTGCGGCGTTGTCGGTCTGAAGCCTACTTACGGTTCGGTTTCACGTTACGGCCTGGTGGCGTTTGCTTCCTCGCTGGATCAGATAGGTCCGCTTGCGAGAAACGTTAAGGACGCGGCAATGCTGTACAGCGTTATCTGCGGTCACGACAGCATGGACGCAACATCCGCGGACAGAGAGTACCCCGATTTTGCGGCGCTTCTCAACAGCGACGTAAAGGGTCTGAAGATAGGCATTCCCGCCGAATACTACGGCGAGGGCGTTGACGACGGCGTAAAGCAGACAGTCATGAACGCCGTAAAGGAACTCGAAAAGAACGGCGCGGAGATAATCAACATCAGCCTGCCCAGCACAAAATACGCCCTCAACGCATACTACATCATTTCCTCCGCTGAAGCAAGCTCCAACCTTGCTCGCTTCGACGGCGTCAAGTACGGCTATCGCACGGAGAACTACGACAGCCTTATAGATATGTACGAAAAGACAAGAAGCGAGGGCTTCGGCGACGAGGTTAAGCGCAGAATTATGCTCGGTACATTCGTGCTGTCCAGCGGCTTCTTTGACGCATATTATAAGAAGGCGAAGCTTGTTGCGGCGGATATCGTTTCGGAATTCAACGACGCATTCACAAAGTGCGATATCATTGCGGCTCCCTCTGCGCCCGCGACTGCATTCAGGCTCGGCGAGAATATGGGCGACCCGACAAAGATGTATGCGGCGGATATCTGCACGGTAACGGTCAACATCGCGGGACTGCCTGCGATAAGCGTTCCCTGCGGAAAGCTCGGCGGAATGCCCGTGGGACTTCAGTTCATCGGCCCGAAGTTTTCGGAGCAGACGCTGCTTAATGCGGCGCTTGCCGTTGAGCAGAATGTCGGCGAGGCAAGACCTGTCAGCCTGTAATATTAAGGAGGGAAACCAATGGAATACGAAACCATAGTAGGTCTTGAGGTACACGCTGAGCTGAACACCAAGACAAAAATATACTGCAACTGCCGCAATGTTTTCGGACTTGAGGTAAACACCCAGATATGCCCCATCTGCACCGGTATGCCCGGCACGCTTCCTACGCTGAACGAAAAGGTAGTAGAATATGCGATAAAGATGGGTCACGCGACCAACTGCACCATCAACAACGTATGCAAGCAGGACAGAAAGAACTATTTCTACCCCGACCTGCCCAAGGCTTATCAGATCTCGCAGGCAGACATTCCGCTCTGCGAAAACGGCTATGTTGACGTTATGATGAACGGCATAGAAAAGCGCATCGGAATAACCCGTATCCACATTGAGGAGGACGCGGGCAAGATGCTCCATAACGACGCGTTCCACGGTTCGCTGGTCGATTTCAACCGCTGCGGCGTTCCGCTTATCGAGATAGTTTCCGAGCCCGATATGAGAAGCAGCGAGGAAGCCAAGGCTTACCTTGACACGCTGAAATCCATCCTTCAGTATCTTGATATTTCCGACTGCAAGATGCAGGAAGGCTCCATCCGCTGCGACGTAAACGTATCCGTCCGCCCGAAAGGAAGCGACAAGTTCGGCACCCGCTGTGAGATGAAGAACGTAAACAGCTTCTCCGCCGCAATGCGCGCGATCGACTACGAAGCACAGCGCCAGATAGAAGCGATAGAGCGCGGCGAAACCATCGTTCAGGAAACACGCCGCTGGGACGACGCAAAGGGCATGAACTTCACGCTCCGTACCAAGGAGGACGCACAGGATTACCGCTATTTCCCCGAGCCCGACCTTACTACCATCTATGTTCCCATGGAAAAGGTAGAGGCGCTCAAGGCGTCCATCCCCGAGCTTCCCAATGCGAAGATCCGCCGCTATGTAAAGGAACTCGGTCTGTCCATGACCGACGCGCAGCTTATCGCGGAAAACCTGCCACGCTGCCGCCTGTTTGACGAGTGCGTTGCTCTCGGTGGATGCTCCGCAAAGAACATCTCCAACTGGGTGCTCGCGGATGTATCCAAATACATGAACGATACAGGCAAGGATATCGCAGAAACAAACCTCACCGCGGAAAAGCTCGTGAAGATAATCAGCCTTATCGAGCAGAACAAGATCTCCAATTCCTCCGGCAAGATAATTTTCGAGGAGATACTCGCCAACGACGCGGATATCGACACTGTTATCAATGAAAAGGGTCTTGCGCAGATCTCCGATGACAGCGCCATCGAGAAGATCGTTAATGATGTTCTCGCGGCAAATCAGAAGTCCATCGACGACTACAGAAACGGCAAGACCAATGCCCTCGGCTACCTTGTTGGCCAGTGCATGAAGGCTTCCAAGGGTCAGGCTAACCCTGCAAAGTGCAAGGAGCTTGTGCTCAAGGCGCTCGAAGCTTGATTTAAAACAATTCGCCCTCCCGTTTGCGCGGGAGGGTTTTGTGTTATTCATCACTGATTAAGTCTGAAGTGAACGGGTATTCCGTTTCGATATTCAATTTCGGGCTCGCCCTGAATAAGCGGCAGGAAGTAATTCAGCGCGTCGATGGTGACGTTGTTTCCGTCGGTGTTTATCCATTCCCGCGGGAATTTCTTTTCCTGGTTTGCGATTTTTGCGATGTCCGCGGTGTCAATTTCAACGCGGTAGGGATTGTTGCTGATACGTCTGAATATCATCATAACGCCGCTCTTGCCGTATTCCAGCGCGGCGGATACGGCGGCTCTTCCGATGCGCTCCGCTTCGGTGATATCCGTCAGCGAGGCGATATGCGAGCTGCACCGCTGCATAACATTCAGCTCTATCGAGCGCACCTTGCAGCCGATATGTGCGGCGGTGTATTTTTCGAGATATTTTCCTATTCCCGAAAGATATTTATGTCCGAATGCATCGGTAAGCTCGGACGAAAATTCATCGGTGTTTTCGCATTTTACGCCCTCGGACACCGCAACGATAACCGCCTTGTAGCGAAGCTGCGCTTCCTTTACGTCGTTGAGGTATTTCTCCAGCGAGAAATCGCTCTCGGGGAGATAAATCATGTGCGGGGCAGGCTCGCCGTTTGCACGCAGCACACAGGACGAAGCCGCAAGCCAGCCTGCGTCGCGGCCCATTATCTCAACTATCGTCACCGAGGGGATGGAGTAAACGCGGCTGTCGCGGATTATTTCCTGAAGGGAAGTGGCAACGTATTTCGCCGCAGAGCCGAAGCCGGGGGTATGGTCGGTTTCGGTAACGTCGTTGTCGATGGTTTTGGGCACACCGACAACCTTTATATCAACGCCCTTTGCCTTGAAATAACAGTCCAGCTTCATTACCGTGTCCATGCTGTCGTTTCCGCCGATGTAGAAAAAAGCGCGGATGTTGTGGCGGTTAAATGTTTCAAGTATCTGTCTGTAAGGCTCCTCGTCCTCGCTGAAATTCTTGAGCTTGTATCGGCAGCTGCCGAGTATCGTGGACGGGGTTTTCATGAGAAGCTGCTTGTCGTGCTCGTCCATGATGATATTGCGGAGATTGAAAAGCCTGTTGTTAAGTATTCCCTCAATACCATTTTCCGAGCCGAATATCTCGTCAACCTCTGGGCACTTCTCTGCCCCCGAAAATACGCCCGCAAGCGACGCGTTTATCGCGGCGGTGGGGCCGCCCGACTGTGCTACGGCAACATTAAACATAAACAAATTCCTCCAATATATTGTGTGAAAGCACCTTTACTATTATAACGCATTCGGCAAGAAAATACAATAGCCTGGGAAGATTATTATATACATTTTATACACAAAAAACCGCCCGATTTTGCACGGGCGGTTGTGTATTGTGCTGTTTAGTCGCCAAAGGAAATGCCGATATCCTTTGCGGTCTGAACCATCTTGCAGTCGGCGGGGACGAACTTTGTTTTCATCGCAACATCACCGAGAGTATTTTCGGTGATCTTTCCGTCAACCATGGCAACGGTGTAGCCGTATTTCTGCTCTTTCAGAAGCTGCGCAGCGTGCGCGCCGAACTGCGTCGCGAGAATACGGTCGTATGCGGAGGGGCTTCCGCCGCGGAGAATATGACCGGGTACAACTGTTCTTGTTTCAAGACCCGTCATGGTCTGGATATCCCTTGCGATGCGGGCGGTTGCGGTGGTTTCGCCGCGGTCTGCACGAGCCTTTGCACGCTCCTTTTTCTTCATCTTTGCCTCGTTGATGTCGAAGCAGCCCTCTGCAACGGCGAGGATGGAGAATGCCTTGCCTGCGTCTGCGCGCTTGCGGCACGCAGCTGCAACCTTTTCAATATCATACGGGATTTCGGGGAGGAGGATTATATCCGCGCCGCCTGCAAGACCGCTGTAAAGCGTGAGCCAGCCTGCCTTGTTGCCCATTATTTCGATAACCATAATGCGGCTGTGGGAGTTAGCGGTGGTGTGTATGCGGTCGATGACCTCTGTGCCGATGTCAACGGCGGTATGGAAACCGAAAGTAACATCCGTGCCGAAAATATCGTTGTCGATGGTCTTGGGCAGTCCGATAACGTTCAGCCCCTCTTCGGACAGCATATTTGCGGTCTTGTGGGTGCCGTTTCCGCCGAGGGTGAACAGGCAGTCAAGCTTGAGATCCTTGTAGGTCTGCTTCATTTCCTTGACCTTGTCTACCTTGTCGTCCTCGATTATCTGCATCATCTTGTAGGGAGTGCGCTTTGTGCCGAGGATAGTTCCGCCCTGCGTAAGTATTCCCGAGAAATCCGCCGGCTCCATCACCTTGTAGTCGCCGTGGATAAGCCCGTGATAGCCGTCGTGAATGCCGACGATCTCCACCTTGTCCTCGCCGAACGCTTCGTAGGTAGCCTTTGCAACGCCGCGGATGGTGGCGTTCAGGCCGGGGCAGTCGCCGCCGCTGGTAAGAATGCCGATCTTTAATTTTCCCATAACATTTTCCTCCTCGATATTTCACAGCATTTGCTGCTTTATTTATTATTTTAATTTCAGCCTGTTGTCCGTGCCGCAGAACATCAGCACATCCATGCTTACTATCCTCGAAAACAGCCTGTCGCTGTATCTTGATTTAAGCTCGTTGAGCGTAAGGTTCGTGTTTATTATTATCGGAAGCAGCCTGTTTATCCTTGAGTTGATAAGCTCGTAGACCATCGAAACATTGCGCTCCGTGCTTGCTTCCGCGCCGAGGTCGTCCAGTATCAGCAGGTCGCAGCCCGTTACCAGTGACATTGTGTTTTCGTCCGTTTTCTTGAACTGTTCGCGGTCGAGCGTGCGCATTATTTCGGGCACCGAAACATAAACCGCGCTGAAACCGCGCTCGATAACACGGCTCGCAATGGCAAGGGAGAGATGAGTTTTACCCAGCCCCGTTGCCCCGAGCATGACCATGCCGCGGCCTTTTCCGCTGAACTTTTCAGCAAAGCTTACGCAGTCGTTGTAATTCTGCCGCATTATATCCCGTGCGCTTGCGCCGTATTCGGGCACGACCGTTTCGGGGTAAAGGTCAAGCCTGAAAGAAGAGAAGCTGCAAAGCTTCATCGGCGACTGGTCGTTGATATCCTTTGTCGCTGCGTTGTACACCAGCTTGTTGAAGCACTCGCACCATTTGCCGTCCTTTATGCCCTTATCACAGCATATGGTGCAGGTGTATATCGGGTCGAGATAATCACGTCCGAAACCCTTTTCTTCAAGCAGGTCGCCCATGCGCTTTTGTATCGCAAGATTTTCCTGCTTTATCTTCTCCATTTTTTCGTTCGTATCGCTGCCGTGCGCCATGATTATCGGAATGACCTGCGTCATGGTGTCCGCAAGCTTTGTTTCAAGCTCGGCGTATTCGGGTATTTTCTGAAAAATTTCCCGCCGCCGCCTGTCCTGCGCGAGCTTGTTTTCCATCCGCCGCGATTCAAGAGCTGCCTGCGCGGCTTCGTAATATTTAGCGTTTATACTCATTTATCTGACCTCAGCTCTGACTGCTGTACTGTTTCTTTATCTGCGACATTACGTCGTCGACATTGAATGATGAAGGCTTCTGCTGCTCCGCCGTCTTTGTGTCGGCATTTTTCTGCCTGTGTGCAGCGTGAAGCTGCTCGGCGGATTCCCGCGTGCGGACGCCGGCGTTGTTCCATGTTTCAAGTATCTTGTTGGCGTAGGCAAACGAAGCCTTTCCCGTGGAGTTTACGGTGATGTCGTATGCCATCATTATCATCTCGGTATTGAATCCCCAGTCCTCCGTCCATACGCGGATGTATTTGCGCATTTCGGGGGTGAGCTTGGATTTCATCTCCATCGCTTCGCGCAGGCTTTCTTCAACGCTGTTCTGCTTTTCCATGGCGGATATTCGCGCGTCGGCAAGTTCGATGGTGTTTATCTCATCGTCGCTCCAGCTTTTTGCAACTGTGTTTATGTAATTCGGGGTGGTCTTGCCGATTTTGAAGCAGTATTTCAGCAGCATTACCGCCGCCATTGCGGGAATGCCGAAATGATCCACCAGCGAGATGACCGTCTGTGATTCCCGCGGGCGGAGCGCACGGCCGTAAAGCTTCTGCGCCTCGTCGAAAAGCGCTTCTATCTGCGGGTCGGTTTTTATTCTTCCCGCGATCTCTCCTCCCGAAACATAAATGCCGCTCTCGGCGGAAATTTTTCTCACCGAGGAAGAGGGTACAGGCGCAGGCGGCGCGGATGGCTCGCTCACCTCGTCGAGGGTAAGCTGCTGCGTGCCAAGTGACTTTGGTTTTGCGGAAGCAGGGGAGAATGCATTTGAGGCATCCGCGGTCTTTTCGGTATCATAGCGGATAACGCCGCGCTGGACCCAGAAAAGCGCAGCGTCCTCAAGCTCGCCGACTTCGCGGAACCCAAGGGCGGATTTAAGCTGCTCGTCCGAAAATTCCTCGCCGCCGTGGCGGAGAAGAAACAGCAGCAGCTTCAGCGAATTGCCGCCTGCAAGCTTAATGTATTTATCAACAATGCCGGACGGCACAGCAAAAACGCTGCACCATTCACCCGCATTCAAAGAGTACTTCATATCATCACCGTATCATTTAAATTGTGTAAAATCGTGCCATATATCTATTTCGGAAGCGCCCCGGCGGCTCGAATGCCGCGGCGAGCTTTTGCGGAAGCCCCTCGTCAACGTAATAATCCGGGGAATGTCCCGCCTTTACAAGCCTGTTGCGCCGGAGGATGTTTGTTTTCCATTCGTCGTTGGGAATGTCGATGTAGTGCCATTTGATTTCCGCATGGCGGAACGTTCGATAACAATTCGTCGCAGGAGAGCAGCACGGCGCATTTTTCCAGCAAAAGCCTGCGGCAGTTAAATGTTTTTCCGCTGCAAATTTTGCCGCACACCGCAGTGATTTCCGCCATGAGAGATCCCACTTGAATATATTTTATTATATCATGATATGACTTTTTTTGCAATAGGAAATGAAATTAATTGCGGCGAAGCAGTCACTGTTTCTTTCCGAATTTTTTTGCGGAGAGCATACCGAGCGCCCATCTTAGCAGCAACGCCGCTGCGGTTATTGCAAGAAGAATTATCCACTGTGCCGTATCCGGCATTACAAAATAGAACAACCCGCTGAACAGCAGCAGTGCCCCGACAAACGCCGCGACAAGCAGCCCCAGCATTACGGCGCGCCATGTTTTGAACGGCCTGCATACGCTCCACAGCACCGCAAATCCCACCGAAGCGGTGAGCAGCATCGCCATCACCGACAGCGTATCCTGCGGTATCGAAAAAATATACCCCGCCGCTGTCAGCAGCCCTACTCCCGCCGCGACGGAAATGCCCCCCGGGGCAGCTTTTTTCAGAACGTTGCCGATAAATTTTCCGCGCACAAGGCTATGATTAGGCTCCAGCGCGAGCAGGAACGACGGTACGCCGATGGTCAGCGCGCTTATCAGCGTCATCTGTATCGGGCGGAAAGGGTAGGGGAACGGCAGAATTAAGAACAATACTGCAAGCAGGAACGAGAATATCGTCTTTACGAGAAACAGCGCCGCGGAACGTTCGATGTTGTTGATAACTCTGCGGCCTTCCTCAACGGCAAGCGGCATGGAAGCAAAGTCGGAATCCAGCAGGACGAGCTGTGATACGCTCCTTGCGGCGTCGCTTCCGGACTGCATCGCAACGGAGCAGTCCGCTTCTTTCAGCGCGAGGACGTCGTTCACACCGTCGCCGGTCATTGCGACCTTATGTCCGGCTGATTTTATTGCCTTGACAAGGGCGAGCTTCTGCCACGGCGTCACCCGCCCGAAAACTGTATACTTTTCGGCGGCTTCGGCGGTGTATTCCTCGGAAACGGTGGACATATCAACGTATTTATCAGCGTTTTCAAGCCCCGCCCGCGCGGCAACGCAGGAAACTGTCAGCGGGTCGTCCCCCGAAATCACCTTGAGCGACACGCCCTGTTTTTTGAAGTAATTGAGCGTCTGCGGCGCGGATTCGCGTATCTTGTCCGCGAGGATAACAAGCGCTTTCGGCTGCATATCATCGGGCAGTAGGTCGGAGGTGCATTTTGCATTGCTGTGCGCCAGCAGAAGCACGCGCATTCCGCGCTGTCTGTATTGCAGGGCGGCTTTGTTGACTTCCTCGGGGACTTCTTTCAGAATAAATTCCGGCGCGCCGAGTGCGGCGGTGCCGTATCCCTCAAACGCAGCGGCGCTGAATTTCCTTGCGGAGGAGAACGGTATCGCGGCGGAAAGCTTCATATCCGTGCCGTCATGATATTTCTCCCGCACGGCGGCGAGGGTGGGATTAACATCCGTGAATGCGGACGAAAGCGCGTTCAGCGCCTTTTCGCAGTCGAACGAATTGTCCAGCGGGAATACTTCCTCAGCCTGCATACAGCCCTCGGTTATCGTGCCTGTTTTGTCAAGGCAGAGCACATCCACCCGCGCCAGCGATTCCACGCAGAAAAGATCCTGGCACAGCGTCTGATGCCGCGCGAGCCTTATCGAGCTTACCGCAAGCGCAATGCTTGTCAGCAGTACAAGACCCTCGGGTATCATACCGATAAGCGCCGCAACGGTGCTAACTACTCCGCTTTCAAGGGCCTGATTTGTCACATACACCGACTTCAGAAACAGAACAATTCCAAACGGAACAATGCACATTGAAACCACCGAAATGATCTTGTTGATGGCTTTCATCATCTCTGAGGAATGCCTGCGGACATATTTTGCGCCGCTGGTTATCTTGTTAGAGTAGCTCTCGGCGCCCACGCGTATGGCCTGCGCCTTTACCGCGCCGGATGTGATGAAGCTTCCCGAAAGAAGCTCGTCGCCGATTTTCTTGCGGATGGGGTCGCATTCGCCGGTGATAAGGCTTTCGTCAACCTCGCATTCGCCGTCGAGGATAAGTCCGTCGGCGCAGACCTGCCGCCCCGTCGAAAGAAGCATGATGTCGTCGAGGACGATACCGGATACGGGAAGCTCGGTTTCCTGCCCGTTTCGCAGCAGGTGAGCTTTCGGCGCGGAGATAAGCGACAGCCTGTCGATCACGCGCTTCGAGCGTATCTCCTGTATGATACCGATGGCGGTGTTCGCGATAACAACGCCCATGAAGAGCATATTACGATAGCTCCCCACCATCACGATAAGCGCGGCGAGAATTATATTTATAAGGTTGAACAGCGTGAATATGTTTTCGCGGAATATCTGCCCGACGCTTTTTGTTTTCACATCAAAACTGCCGTTGCTTTTTCCGTTTCGGGCGCGCTCTTCCGCCACGGCAGAGGTAAGGCCTGTATTTATATCGGTGTACATATTTCCTCCTGAATTGCTAAAAGCTTATTCGTTGAGATATGCTTCTGCATCGGCAATGAAACTAGCGAGGTCATGCGGATTATCAACATTTACTTCGTGCCCCGAGCTTTTGATCAAACCGAATTTGGCGTTAGGAAGCGCTTGCGCAAGCTTCGCTGCAGCCTTTTTATTTGCATTGTCCTTTTCGCCGCAAAGAATAAGCGCAGGATGTGTGACATTTCCGATGTCATTCGTAAAGTCCAGATATGCCATAGAATTTGTAAGAGACATGAAGTCCTTTTTGGTAAAACCGGTTTCCTTAAAATTGTTTTCTGGCATGAATTTGAATATTACATTCTGAATCTTAAGCAGAAATTTCGGCATTTTATACTGTGGAGCAATGAGAATAAGCGAATTGACCCTATGCGGAAAATCAATCGCATAATTCAGCGCCAGCACCGCGCCGAGGGACAGTCCGCAGAAATTGATTTTCTCTGAAAAGCCGCTGCAATATCTGCAGAATCTGGCGTATATCTCGCTGTAAAGGCAATTGCCTTCGGCAAAAAAATCACTCAGCTCCGGGCGTACAGTTTCCGCGTCGCTCTTCATGTATGATATCATTTTGTCCCAACCGGAAGCGTTTTGCCCCATTCCGTGCAAAAGTATGTATTTCATCCATAACCTCCAAAATCGTTTTATCTGTGTGAATAAACCAATTTTCAACTGCTCATCAGAATTTATTAATATAAGTATAGGTCGATTTTCCGTCCATGTCAAGGCTTCTTGGTGAATGTTTTGTGAAATATTGCCTGCACCCCTTGAAAATGCGCCACAATTGTGGTATAATTGATTTACAAGATAAAATTCACATAAGAAAGGAACTGACTGAAATGAAAGGCCTTTTCAAAAGAGCAAAAACGAGCGGCATAATCCTTTCCGCCGCAATTATTCTTCTCGGCATACTGCTGCTGGTATTTCCGACGGGCTCCATAGAGTTCGTGACCACTATAATCGGAATTGGAATGCTGGTCTGGGGCATCGGCAAGATGGTCGGATTTTTCCTCAGCCGCGACGTTATCGCGGTGAGATTTGACCTTGCGGGCGGACTTCTTCTGACGCTCCTCGGTATTTTTGTAATGATCAACCCTGCGGGTCTGGCGGGATTTGTGCTTTCTATGACGGGTATCGCGATACTGGTCGACAGTATTTTTAAGATACAGTCCGCTCTCAGCGCAAAGCGCGCGGGTCTGCCGAGATGGCAGGCGGTGCTTGTCCCCGCGATAATCGCCTGCATCGGCGGCGTGCTGATAGTTTTCAATCCATTCGGAGCGGCGAAGCTGCTGGTAAGAGTCATCGGCGTTTCCGTTATAGTTTCGGGCATAACTAACCTTATTTCCGCGATATGCATTACACAGGCTCCGCCCTCTGAAATTGATATCGAAGCAGAGGTCAGGGACGCTTGCGATGATATGACAGACAAGAAGTAATCTTATGGATTTATTTCCGCTTGACAGATTTTGAACATCTGTGGTATAATAATTATATCAGGTTGCTTATTCCGCCGCGTATATCCTGCCATGTGCGCGGCGTTATATTTTCAGAAAAATGCCGTGCGGCGCAGGGAAGCGGCACGGCGGCGAAACGACAGGAGGTACACACCAATGAACGACATTGTAAAAAATTACGCAGCATCAAAGAAAGTTCTCTGTATGGATCATGACAAAATTTCCGATGATCTGTACAAGAAGTACGGAGTAAACCGCGGCTTGCGCGACGTAAACGGAAAAGGCGTGCTTACAGGGCTTACAACTATCTCGAAAATGGTGTCATTCAAGGATGTGGACGGCGTGCAGACCCCCTGCGAGGGCGAGTTGTGGTACCGAGGCTATAACATCCGCGAGCTTGTTGCGATGAACGGCGAAAGCGGCTTCGGTTTCGAGCGCACGGCGTATCTGCTCCTTTTCGGGGAAATGCCTACCGAGGCTGAAACAGCGGAATTTAAGAATATTCTCGGCGAATGCAGAAAGCTTCCGACAAACTTCACCCGTGATGTTATTATGAAAGCCCCCAGCAAGGATATCATGAACTCTATGACGAGGAGCATTCTCACCCTTGCTTCCTACGACAGCACCGCGCTTTCCGGTGATCTTTCGGACAGCCTTTATCAGTGCATAAAGCTGATTGCAGAGTTCCCTATGCTTGCGGCGTACGCTTATCATGCATATAATCATTACGAGAACGATGAGAGTATGTACATTCACCGTCCCGATCCCGAGCTTTCGACGGCGGAAAATCTCCTGCTCATGCTCCGTCCCGACAAAAAGTACACCATGCTTGAAGCACGTGTGCTGGACGTTGCGCTTATGCTTCATATGGAGCACGGCGGCGGTAATAACTCCACATTCACGACCCGCGTGGTTACATCCTCGGGTTCCGATACATACTCCACCATTGCGGCGGCGATGTCCTCGCTGAAGGGTCCGAAGCACGGCGGCGCGAATATCAAGGTAATGGAGATGATGGACAACATCCGCGAGAATGTCCATGACACGAAGGATAAGGAAGAAGTCACCGCGTATCTCGCGAAGATACTCCGCGGGGAAGCATTCGATGGCAAGGGACTTATCTACGGTATGGGCCACGCGGTATATTCGCTGTCCGACCCCCGCGAGAGAATTTTCCGCGGATTTGTCGAGAAGCTTGCCGCAGAGAAGCACCGCGAAGACGACCTTGCGCTGTACGAATATATCGAAGAAGCGGCTCCGATTCTCATTGCAGAGCAGCGCAAGATAATGAAGGGCGTAAGTCCCAACGTGGATTTCTACAGCGGATTTGTGTATGATATGCTCGATATTCCGTCGGAGCTTTACACCGCGATATTCGCCATTGCAAGAATAGTAGGCTGGAGCGCGCACCGTATTGAGGAGCTCTCCACTGCAAGCAGGATAATCCGCCCCGCATACATGAGCGTAATGAAGCCGCACGACTGATTCAATATGACAATAAAATGCCCCTGTATTAAAAGCAGGGGCATTTCAGACCGTCGAAAAAGTCCCGTTGGGACTTTTCCGACGAAACATCCGCCCTGCGCGCACGGTTTGTCGGCATTGCCGACAAACCGCACACTTGTGCGGATAGAAGTGTTTTTTGCCTCGGCAGGGTCGACGCAGTCACCCTTGAGCTGAGGCAAAAAACGGATTTAAAAAGCCCGCTTCGCGGGCAAATACTATTTTTTCGACAAGCTGAAATGCCCCTGTATTAAAAGCAGGGGCATTTTTATATTTGAATTAACAGCACAATAATAACCCCCGTGATTTTCACGGGGGCTCAGTTTATTTAAGATAAGAGATATGATCGTTAAGGATGTGCTTTTCGTCCCATGCGGTCTTTATCGCCCTCATTATTTCGAGGTTATCGGGGGCGGTGTTGTCGAGAAAGTACGGCCGCTTTGCGATACCGATTCCATGTTCGCCCGAGGTCAGTCCGCCGAGGGTGTAGGCGTAGTTGTAGATGGTGTGCATATTTGCGGAAAGCTGCTCTTCCCACTCCTTGTCGGAGCGGTCGCCGCGAACTATGCAGAGGTGAACGTTGCCGTCGCCTGCGTGGCCGAATGCGACCATCTGCATTTTTGTTTCAGCTTCAGTCTTGTGTACGAAGTCTATGAAATCAGCCGTTTTGTCGATGGGGACAACGAGGTCGACGGGCTCCTGCTCGGACTTGCTTTCGACCGCCTTTACAAGGCAGCCGCGTATTTTCCATACCGTTGCGGCAAGCTCGCTGTCAAGCTTGATGAAATCAAGCGCGCCTGCTCCCAGTGCGGTCTTTCTTACTATCTCGGCGCTTTCCTGAACGGAATTGGCTGTGCCGTCGAATGTAAGGATTATGTACGCCGAAGCGTCGGGGCGGGGGAACTGAAGTCCCGTAAATTCCTCGCCGAGGGAGATAACGCTGCGCTCGGCAAATTCGATCGCCGTGGGGTTAGCGTTGGCGCGGATGATATCGATAACCGCCGCGATGCCCTTGTGCAGGTCCGCAAACGGAACAACAACGGACAGCGAGGCTTCAGGCTTGGGAACAAGCTTCAGAATGCACTTGGTTATGACCGCGAGGGTACCCTCGGAGCCGATCACAACGCTCTTGAGGGAAAGTCCGCTGGCGTCCTTGACGTTTTTTGTGCCTGCTGTGATAACGCGTCCGTCCGCCGTTACAAGCTCAAGACCTCGTACATAGTCGCGCGTTACGCCGTACTTTACGGCTCTCATTCCGCCCGCGTTTGTGGAGATGTTGCCGCCGATGGTAGCGGTTTTCTCGCCCGGGTCGGGGGGATAGAACAGCCCCTGCGACTCAACAAGCTTCTGAAAATCCTGAAGAACAACGCCGGGTTCAACGACCGCCGTCAGCGTGTCCGCGTCAATCTCAAGAACGCGGTTCATCCTGGAAAGGTCAAGGATGATGCCCTTTCCGTGGGGAACGGTGGAGCCTACGAGATTGGTTCCCGCACCGCGCGGCGTAACGGGCAGATCGTGCTCGTATGCGTATTTCATCACCCTGCTCACTTCCTCAGTGGAAGTGGGGAACACCAGCGCCGCAGCGGTGCCTTTCAGCCTGCCGAGGGTGTCGGTGAGGTATTTTTCTTCGATATCACCGAGAACAACGCGTTCGCGGTCGGAAATTATATCGTAAAGCTCCTGCATTTTCGTTCAGCCCTTTCAGATTATTCGAGTGTCCATGCGGGTACAAAGAAACCTGCAAATGTTGTGTTGAATACGTCGATGGTATCCTGTGTCTGATACTCTTCAACAATTCTCTTGTATACTTCGTTGTCAGCGTCCTCGCTGCGTACTGCGATGAGGCAGTAGTAGCTGTTGTCGTCGTACTTGCTCTCCTTGAAGATAGCGTCGTCCGCTGTAAGACCGCTGTCAAGCGCGTAGTTGCCGTTGATAACTGCGATGGTAACATCGTCAAGAACGCTGTATACGAGGTTTGCGTCTACTTCAACAAATTCAATGTCTGTCTTGTATTCGGTGATATCGCTGATCTCGGGGGAAGCGCCTGCGTTGGGGTCAATGGTGAAGAAGCCTGCCTGCTCCAGCAGCTTGAGTGCTCTGCCCTCGTTGGTGGCGTCGTTCGGAACGGCAACCTTGATCTTTTCCGAGGAGTTGAGAGCGTCCTCGATGCTGTCTACCTTGTGGGAGTAGATGTTCATTGCAACGATGTATGTGTCGCCGATTGCTGTGAGGTCGTAGCCGTTGGTCTTGGTGTCGTTTTCAAAATAAGCGTGGTGCTGGAATGCGTTCATGTCGATCTCGCCGCTGTTCAGCGCGTTGTTCGGGATGGAGAAGTTTGTGAACTGCTCGTACTCGAGGATGATGCCCTCGTCTGCAAGGCGCTCTGCGATGGGGTTCCAGATGTCCTCGTAGATGTTGCCGGTAAGGCCTATCTTAACGGTAACGGGGTTCTCCGGAGAGTATGCGGGGGTTTCCTCTGCATCGGAGGAAGAGTCGCTGTTCTCTGCGGTGCTCTCGGCAGCGCTGTTCTCTGCGGAGTTTGCGGAGGAATCAGCGGTGCTGTCGGAAGAAGCTGTGGAGGAAGTGTTGCTGCTGCAGGCGGAAAGGGAAGCCGCCGCGAGGATTGCCGCGAATGCGAGGGATAATGTCTTTGTGATCTTCATAGTTGTTTCTCCTTGAATTTTGTTTTTTGTATTTAATGTGTGCTCTTTTTGGACACAAGATTACCGATTATCTGAATTAGTGTTACAATGACTACCAGAACCACCACGGTGGAGTAGATGATGTCATTCATGTTTCTCTGCGAACCCTGCACATATGCAAAGTTGCCGAGACCGCCCGCGCCGACAGCGCCTGCCATTGCGGTAAGACCTATAAGGTTTATCAGCGTTATCGTAACGCCGCGTGCAAGAGCGGGAATGCTTTCTTTAAGATAAACGCGGAATATGATGCCTGTGCGGGAGCATCCCATAGCCTCCGCCGCTTCGATAAGCCCGGGGTTGACCTCCGCCAGTGCGGATTCGACCTGCCTTGAAAAGAAAGGAACCGTGCCGAATACCAGCGGAACTATCGCGCCCGCAACGCCGATGGATGTGCCGACGATTGCTCTTGAAAGCGGGATAAGGCAGATAAGCAGGATTATGAAGGGAACCGCTCTGAAAAGGTTAATCACCTTGTCGAGTATCTGATAAACAACGGCGTTCTGAAGAAGTCCGCCTTTTTTTGTGACCGTCAGCAGCACTCCGAAGAACAGCCCCAGCACGAAGATGAACGCCCACGAAATAAGCGTCATTTCAAGCGTTTCGATGGTGCTTTCCCACAGGTTGGGAAGCTTTTTCATTACGTTCGGCATGATACTGTTAAGAAAGTCAAGCACTGAGGATCACCTCCACTCCAACGTTTATGCTCCTGAGATATTCCTGCGCGGCGGCGATGTCCTCGGGCTTGCCGTCTGCTATGACAACAAGGCCGCCTATCGGATTTCCGCCGATTATCTCTATATTTCCGAAAATAATGTTAAGGTTGATGTTGTATGTCCGCGAAAGGTAGGACACCAGCGCTTCGCAGGCGCTGCGCTCGAGGTATTTGAATCTCATTATGCACTGTCCTTTTTTCAGCTCCGTCAGCGGGGATTTCTCCTCTATGAGCGTGCTTATGCGGGATAGATTGCTCGTCATATCCACGAATGCGCGGGTGACGGGCTGCTGCGGGTTCGCGAAAAGGCTGAAAACATCGTTTTCCTCGACGACTCTGCCGTTTTCCATTACCGCCGCTCGGGTGCATATTTCCTTTACAGCGTTCATCTGATGGGTGATAAGAACGATCGTTATGCCGAGTTCCTTATTAAGCTTTTTGAGGAGCTTCAGTATGGAATCGGTGGTCTGCGGGTCGAGCGCGGATGTCGCTTCGTCGCAGAGGAGTATCTGCGGGTCGGAAACCAGCGCCCTTGCAATTGCCGCGCGCTGTTTCTGTCCGCCGGAAAGCTCCGAGGGATACGCGTCCGCCTTGTCATCAATCCCGACCAGTTCCAGCAGCTTGTGTGCTTTTTCATACATCTGCTTCTTTGAAAGTCCGCTGTACTGAAGCGGGAAGATAACGTTCTTTATAACCGTGCGGGAAGCCATCAGATTGAAGTGCTGAAAGATCATGCCGATCTTTCTGCGCTCTTTTCTGAGCTCCGAGCTGCTCAGCGCCGTGAGTTCCTTATCTCCTCGAAAGACTTTACCCGATGTAGGTCTTTCGAGGAGGTTGATGCATCTCACCAGCGTTGATTTGCCCGCGCCCGAAAAGCCGATGATGCCGTATATCTCGCCATCCGCTATATCCAGCGTTACCCCGTCGACCGCGTTGAAATCGCTGCCGCCGTTGGAGTAGGTCTTTACGATGTTCTCAAGCCTTATCATTCGTTTCACCTCAACAAAAAAGTTCGGAAGCAAAGCCCCCGAACGAACTATATCAGCGGTGCACAGACTGCCACACATCAGTTGGCAGCATGCTTGCGGATCTTATGCACGACAGACCCTCCCGCAGACATATCGTTCGGGAGCATGAGCATTCGTCCGTTGCGGAAATTGCATCTTAAAAGATCGGTAAAAATGTTGCTCATCTGTCGCACCTCATTTCGTTTTATATTTCCTCTTGGGATGTGCTTATTATATCATATAATTCATACCCTGTCAATAGGTTTAGTAGAAAATGTTGCACAAAAGTTTTCAAGAGAAACATGGTGGTTTTATGTGATAAATATACAAAAAGAGATGACCTCGAAGCCATCTCCTTTATAATATACATATTTAATTATACATATCTGAGAACTTCGGTTTCTTTACCGTCCTCTATGTAGATACGGGGAACGCGGGTGCCTATCGCGCAGAGAAGTTCATAGTTGATCGTCCCAACGATATCCGCGGCGTGCTCCAGCGAGCAGCCTCCCTCCAGTTCATCCGAGTAAACCGTAACAACGTCGCCGATTTTTACATCGGGGATATCCGTGATGTCGATAAGGGTTTGATCCATGCAAATACGGCCACAAACGGGGGCGGGCTTACCGTTAACAATCGGGCTCCATTTGCCCGAGAGCCGTCTGTTGAAGCCGTCGGCGTAGCCGCAGGAGATAAGGGCGAGCTTTGTTTCGCGCTGGGCGGTGAATGTTCTGCCGTAGCTTACGCTGGTGCCCGCGGAGACGGTCTTTATCTGGCTGACAACGGTTTTCAGCTTGAATATGGGCTTTATCCCCTCTGGGAACGGGCAGTCGGGGGATGGCTTGTGGCCGTACATAACTATTCCCGAGCGGACGAAATCGCCGCCGTAGTTCTTGTGGTAGAGTATTCCGCCGCTGTTCTGCGAGTGCATTTTAAGGCCGCGCTCGGAGCATATCCTGCTGAACATTTCCTGCTGTTTGTCGGTGTATTCGATGTCGGAGCAGTCAAGGCTGTCCGCAACGGCAAAGTGCGTGTATCCCGCGCGGCAGTCAAGACCTTTCTGCGCGAGGATGAAATCCGCTTCCTCCGCAGTGGATATTCCCACGCGGCTCATGCCTGTGTCGAATTTGATATGCACGGGGACCTTCACGCCGCGCTTTATGGCTTCATCGGAAAGTTCCTTTGCATATTCAGTCGTACCGACGGTGAAGAGGTAGTTCTTGTCGAGATTTTCAAATATCAGCGGGATATCGCAGTATCCGAAAATAAGTATATCGCCCTGTACGCCGCCGTTTGTCAGCCCCTGCGCCTCCCAGAGATTTGACACGGCAAAGTGCTTTACACCGCATTTGTTGAGGGTAAGCGCGCAGTGAACATCTCCGTGGCCATACGCGTTTGCCTTTACTATGGCGATTATCTCCTTTTCGGGAGCGAGTTCTTTTATAATACGCATATTTTCTTTAAGCACGTCAAGGTCTATCTCCGCCCATGTGCGCCAGTAAAAATTCTTCATCTTAATTTACCCCTATGCTTGAAATTTTAAATAAAATGTGCTATACTATATGTTGTACAGCATTCTTTATGCTGTTTCCTTAAAACACACTACTATATTATATAACTACCGAAGAAAAAATTCAAGTCCAAATATAAAATTTTTGCACGTCGAAAGGATATTACTGTTTATGGCAGTCCGCAGAAAAAGTAACTGGTATATTTATTTCATAGCATTCGGGATAACCCTCGCGTTTGCGCTGATGACGATATTTGCATTCAGATGGTATCTTTTCCCCGACAACACGCAGAGCGCAGGGCTTGACGAATCCGGCGGCCTTGCGGATGATTTCAAGCCCGACAGCAGCTATGATTTCAGCGTTATGGCTATTCTTTCCGACAATGTATCCGACAAGCCCGGGCTTTTTGTGATGATAACCTATGCGGCAGTTGACAGCAGGATAACGCTTATTCCCATTCCTGCGGGCATTTCGCTTTCCGCCGAGGGTGCGTCGCTGGCGGATCTATATATGTCCCACGGCGGCGACGGGGTTGTCAGCGCTGTTGAAAGGCAGACCGGCGTCAGATGTTCGTCTTATGTAATGTTCGACAGGGCAAGCTTCATTTCGTTTGCCACGGCATACGGAAACGTAAGCATAAACGTTCCGCGCACGCTTATTATTCCCGACGGAGCCGAGGCGGAAACGATAAATGCGGGCAGCACGCTTTTCACATCCGAAATGCTGTTCCGCTACATAATGCTCGCGGATTTTGAAGAGGGCGAATCGTACAGATTTAATATGGTGGGCGAGATACTTTCCGAGATGATAAACCAGAATATCACCGCCACGGACAGCTCGCTGCTGGATACATACGCAGGGCTGATAATAAACGCCCCGGATACGAATATCACCGCAGAGAAATACAATGCTCACAAGGCGGCTCTGCTGAACACCATCAGATATGCAGGCTCCCCCGCGGAATATTATGTTCCCTACGGTGAATACAACGATAACGGCGGATTTATCATCTCCGACAATTCCGTTATAACAATAAAGCAAAAGGCAGGCGTTGAATAACATGGACGAAAGGCTTGAAAGAACCATGAAAGCCCTCGCGCTGAACAAAATGAAGCCGTATTTCGTGCAGTCGCACGAGGAGCTTCATTCGCTGATACGCGAGCTGATAAAAAATGATAAGCTTATCACGGCTGGCGGGTCGATGTCGCTGAAAGAAAGCGGCGTCACCGATATGCTGACGAACGAATACAAAGGCATATACATAGACCGCTCCGAGGGAAAGGACAGGGAAGAGGTAGAGGAGATAATGCGAAAGGCATTCGTATCCGACACTTTTCTATGCAGCTCCAACGCGATCACCGAGGACGGCGAACTTTATAATGTAGACGGCAACGGCAACCGCGTTTCCGCGATGATATACGGTCCGAAGCAGGTCATCGTTGTGGCGGGCACGAATAAGATAGTAAAGGACATCGACGAAGCGGTAAAGAGGGTTGAAACCATCGCTGCGCCGAAGAATACCGTCCGCCTTGACTGCGGCACGCCCTGCACCAAAACGGGCGAGTGCGTTCACTGCAACAGCGAAAAGCGTATCTGCTGTTCGTATGTGACGCTCCGCCGGCAAAGAATAGCCGACAGGATAAAGGTCATCTTTGTTGACGAGAGCCTTGGATATTGATATTGCAAAATAAACAACTGAAAGGATATACATAAAATGGCTGTTTTGAAACTTATTGCTCCATGTAAGGACTACATCTGGGGCGGAAATCGTCTGCGCGAGGAATACGGCAAGAAGCTTGATTCCGACAAGATCGCGGAAAGCTGGGAGCTGTCCTGTCACAAGGACGGACAGAGCGTTATCGACGGCGGAGAGTTCGGCGGAAAGACCCTTTCCGAGTACATCGAGGCTAAGGGCAGAGGCGTCCTCGGTACCAACTGCGAGCGCTTTGAGTATTTCCCGATACTCATTAAGCTTATCGACGCCAAGGATAATCTTTCCGTGCAGGTTCACCCCTCCAACGACTACGCAATGCGCGTTGAGGGCGAATACGGCAAGACGGAGATGTGGTACATCGTAGACTGCAGCGAGGGCGCAGAACTCCTCTACGGCTTCAAGCATGAGATAAGCAAGGAGGAGTTTGCGGAGCGTATCCACAATAACACTCTCCTTGAAGTTACCAACAACGTTCCCGTGCATAAGGGCGATGTTTTCTTCATCGAAAGCGGCACGCTCCACGCAATAGGCAAGGGCATCCTCATCGCGGAAATTCAGCAGAACAGCAACACCACCTACCGTATCTACGACTATGGCAGAGTCGGCGCAGACGGAAAGCCCCGTCAGCTCCATGTTGACAAGGCGCTGGATGTAACCGAGAGAATACCCCCGAAATACCCGACAAAGGCGCAGGGCGCTCCCGAAAAGATTGAGGGCGGCGTAAAGACCCTGCTGCGCTCCTGCGAGTATTTCAACGTAAACAAGCTTGACCTTGACGGCACGATGAAGCTTGACGCCAACGCGAAGTCCTTTAATTCTCTGCTGGTGCTCGACGGCGATGTTACAATAACCTCCGCCGACGAGAAGATAACCGCAAAGAAAGGCGACAGCATACTCATCACTGCCGGCACGGGCGCATATACCCTAAGCGGCAAGGGTGAGATAATTCTTACCGACATCATCTGATACAACGACACTGCTCGGGAAAAAGGGAGGATAAACGACATGGCTTACCGTATCGGCATCGACATAGGCGGCACAAACATCGCCTGCGGCATAGTTGACGATGACTGCCGCATAACTGCAAGATCCAAGGTTAAAACAAATTCCCCCAGACCCTATTCAGACATCCTCGCGGATATAAAGCAGGCTGTGCGAATGGCATGCGCCGAGGCGGGAATTTCCCCGTCCGAAGCAGAGTGCATAGGCATAGGCTGCCCCGGCACCTGCAATCAGGAAAGCGGCGCGGTCGAATATTCCAATAATCTCGGTTTTGTAAATGTTCCTCTTCGGGGGGATATGGAGAAAGAGTTCGGAATAAAGGTTTATCTCGACAACGACGCTAATGCCGCGGCTTTCGGCGAATACTGCGCCGGCGCGGCAAAGGGCAGCAGGAATGCCGTCGTTATAACTCTTGGCACGGGCGTGGGCTCGGGCATAATCATCGACGGGCGGATCTACAGCGGCTCCAATTTTGCGGGCGGCGAGATCGGTCATACGGTGATAGTTGCCGATGGACTGCCCTGCACCTGCGGCAGAAAGGGCTGCTTTGAGGCGTATTCCTCTGCGACGGGACTTGTTAGGATGACCGCCGAGGCGGCGGAGCTTAATCCCACCAGCCTTGTGGCGGAGCTTATCCGCCGCGACGGAAAGGTCAGCGCCCGCACGGCGTACCTCGCCATGAAACAGGGCGACCCCACGGGACTTGCGGTCACCGAGCAGTATGTGAAATACCTTGCCTGCGGCATAACCAACACCATAAACATATTCCAGCCGGATATCCTCTGTATCGGCGGCGGAGTATGCAACGAGGGGGACACGCTCCTCCTGCCCCTGCGGGCAAAGGTAGCCGAGCAGATTTATTCCCGAAACAGCGCCAAGAACACCGAGATAGTGATCTGCAGCCTCGGCAACGACGCGGGTATAATCGGCGCGGCAATGCTCTGCAAGAGCAAATAAACAGGCTAATTTCTCCGCCCTGAGACGGAAAGAAAGGAAACATAAAAAATGAGAAGTGATCTGATCAAAGCAGGAGTTGAAAAAACTCCCCACAGAGCCATATTAAAGGCTCTCGGCGTAACTGACAGCGAAATGCACAGACCCTTTATCGCGGTTGTCTGCGCGGCGAGTGACTATGTCCCCGGACATCAGCATCTCCACGAGATCTCCCGCTATGTAAAGGATGGTATCCGCAACGCGGGCGGCGTTCCGTTTGAGTTCTTTACCATCGGCGTGTGCGACGGCCTTGCAATGAACCATAAAGGCATGAGATACTCCCTCGCCAGCCGCGAGCTCATCGCGGACAGCATCGAGGTAATGCTCACCGCTCATCCGCTGGACGGCATCGTGTTCATTCCCAACTGCGATAAGATCGTACCCGGTATGGTTATGGCTGCGGCAAGAATGAACATGCCTGCTATCTTCGTAAGCGGCGGCCCCATGAACCCCGGCTGCGTTCAGGGCAAGCGCGTAGGCTACTCTGAGATCTACGAGGCGATCGGACAGTATTCCAACGGCGAGATCGGCGACGATGTTATCAAGGATTATGAGAACAACGCCTGCCCGACCTGCGGTTCCTGCTCCGGTATGTACACCGCTAACTCAATGAACTGCCTTACCGAGGCGATAGGACTTGCGCTCCCCACAGCGGGCACGGAGCCTGCGGTCAATTCTGCACGCCGCCGCCTTGCAAAGGAAACGGGCGAGAGAGCGGTAGAGCTTGTTAAGATGAACCTCCGCCCCAGTGATATCCTCACCAAGAAGAATATGGAGAACGCGCTTGCAACCGATATGGCGATAGGCGCTTCCTCCAACACAGTTCTTCACCTGCTGGCAATCGCGCACGAAGCAAAGGTCGATATCAAGCTTTCCGACATCGACGCAATGAGCAGAAAGACCCCTCAGCTTGCAAAGCTCAACCCCGCAAGCAGTGTGTTCATCACTGACCTCAACGCTGTCGGCGGCATTCAGACCGTTATCCGCGAGCTTTCCAAGGGCGGACACATCAACGAGGACGTTATGACTGTAAGCGGCACGCAGAAGGAGCGTATCGCGGCTGCCCGCGACGCAGACGGCGTAATCGTACATAAGATCGACGCACCCGTTCGCAAGGACGGCGGTATTGCTATCCTCAGCGGCAACCTTGCTGTTAACGGTTCCGTTGTTAAGCAGGGCGCAGTAAAGCCCGAGATGATGGACTTCACAGGCAACGCGCGCGTATTCGACGGTGAGCAGCCTGCCTGCGACGCTATCCTCGGCGGTCAGATCAAGGCGGGCGATGTTGTTGTTATCCGCTACGAGGGCCCGAAGGGCGGCCCCGGAATGCCTGAAATGCTCGCTCCCACAGCAGCTATCGTAGGCAAGGGCCTTGACGGTAACGTTGCGCTTATCACCGACGGACGTTTCAGCGGCGCTTCCCGCGGCGCGGCAATCGGCCACGTTTCTCCCGAAGCTGCCGAGGGCGGTCTTATCGCTTTCGTTGAGGACGGCGACAAGATACACATCGACATCCCGAACCGCACCATCACACTGCTGGTTGACGACGCGGTCATCGAGGAGAGAAAGAAGAAGGGTATCAATCCTCCCAAGGAGCTTGACGGCTACCTCAAGCGTTATGCGAAGATGGTTACATCCTCCAACACAGGCGCGGTTTTCGCTGATTGATTATTACGCGGCGGCGGGCTTAACGGCTCGCCGCTGTTCTTTTTCGGACGTCCCGTGAATATTATGTAGCATGATCACAATAAAATTTATGCGGACGCAGCTTTGCCTTGATTTTTCGTTTTTCGCCGTGGCGGCGCTGTTTTTCATGATGGATAAAAGCGGCGCGGGACTTTGCGCGCTGTCTGCGTGTATTGTGCACGAACTTTCGCACCTTATCGTCATGGCGGCATTCGGGATACGTCCCGATGGGATAACATTCTACGGCGCGGGTATACGAATTTCCTGCGGCAGTCTTGAAAATGCTCCTGTTTATCAGCGCGCGGCGGTTTATGCGGCAGGAGTGGCTGCGAATTTTATCATGTCGGCGATATTTTTCTTGTGCGGAGTGCCGCTTGGGGCGTATATAAATCTGTTTACGGGGGCGTTCAATCTGCTTCCGCTTGGTGAGCTGGACGGCGCGCGTCTGCTTAAAATGGCGGTGATGCACCGCTGCCGTGCGGAGAACATTGACACAGTAATGCGCGCTGCAGGTATCGTTTCCGCGGGAATTTGTGCCGCCGCGGCATTGTTGCTGCGAAACGGTGTTTCGTTCACATTGATAACAACCGCTGTGTATTTTATTATACTGGGTGCGCGGCGGGTCTGACATAAAGCTGATTTATCATTTTTGATAAAATCGCGTATTTAAAATAGTGGTATATTACAAAAAAATACAACCACCCTTGACAAGGAAACAGATGTGTAATATAATAGTAACAGGAAAAATAATTTCCAATAACATTTTAAGGAGTTTATTTATGAGATATGAAATCAAAGGCGAGCCGCTGCCCGTCGTACTCTGCTACCTTGATGCAGGCGAAAGTGTTCTTTGCGAAAAGGGCGCTATGTCGTGGATGACACCGAACATGAAGATGTCCACCGGTACAGGCGGTATCGGCAAGGCATTCAGCAAGATGTTCTCAGGCGAGTCTATGTTCCAGAATACATACACCGCAGAAGGCGGCCCCGGAATGATCGCGTTTGCTTCCAGTTTCCCCGGCTCCATCATCCCGTTTGATATCAGCAAGGGAGATATGATTGTTCAGAAGAGCGGCTACCTTGCATCCGAGCCTTCCGTTGAGTTCTCCATAGCCTTCCAGAAAAAACTTGGTTCCGGCTTCTTCGGAGGAGAGGGCTTCATCATGCAGAAGCTTCACGGCAACGGCATGGCATTCGTAGAGATCGACGGTTATGTAGTTGAATATGAGCTTCAGGCGGGTCAGCAGATGGTTATCGACACCGGCTATCTCGCAGCTATGTCCTCGACCTGCACGATGGATGTTCAGACCGTAAAGGGCGTCGGCAATGTTCTGTTCGGCGGCGAAGGTCTGTTTAATACCGTTGTTACAGGTCCCGGCAAGATATACCTTCAGACAATGCCTATCAGCAATGTTGCGGGAGCTATCTCTGCGGTTATGCCCAAGAGCAACTGATAATCAAACCAAACTGTGCGGAGGCGGCGGTGCTGCTTCCGCATTTTTTATACGGGCATCATCTTAATTAAATATTACAATATTGTAATATGTGTTGACAATTTGCGGACAAAATGATAAACTGAAATCAGCAAAAATTTTTTCTTTTTTTATGCAACTTTTTTGCCGCCGATTTTGTTATATATAATGAAATACTTTTTAGGGGGGAGATATTTGGAGGAAACAGTAAAGAAAGCTCCCAGGGTTATGATCAAAGTGCGTAATCTCCGCAAGGAATACCGCCTCGAGGATGATACGGTCGTGGCTCTGAAGAGAATCAACCTTGATATAATGCAGGGCGAGATATGCTGTATATTCGGTACCTCGGGTTCGGGTAAATCCACGCTGCTGAACCAGCTTGCGGGGCTTGAAAAACCGACTTTCGGAGATGTATATATCCGCGGTGTGCCGATAACACAGCTTACAGAAAACGAACTCGCTGCATTCCGACAGAAGCACATCGGATTTGTATTCCAGTCTTACAATCTTCTGCCGTTCATGACTGCCACCGAAAATGTCGCCATGCCGCTTATGTTCCGCGGGGAAAGCAAGCGCCTCAGAACAAAGAAAGCGGTCGCGATGCTGAAAAAGGTCGGCCTTGCAAATCGTCTGAAGCATTATCCGCGGCAGATGTCGGGCGGTCAGCAGCAGCGCGTCGGCATTGCAAGGGCGTTCGTCGCGAAGCCTGATGTCGTCTTTGCCGATGAGCCTACGGGCAACCTCGACTCCAAAACGACCATCGAGGTCATGGATATGATCAAGGGGTTCGCACGAAAATTCAATCAGACGATAGTTCTCGTTACCCATGATCCCGAAATGGCGAAGTACGCAGACAGAATCGTAACGCTGGTCGATGGAAAGATCGTAAATGATACTAAAGTCGAAAAAGGAGAAAATGATGATCAGACTACATAAGATAACCGCCGCATTACTTCTCAGCGCGGCGCTGACTGTGCCCACGGGCGTCACCGCAGTTTTTGCGGATACAACAATCACCGAAACGACGGAGCAGACCGAAAGCAAGCCCGTTGTTGTAAGCTATTCGCTGCTGAACGCAAAGAATACCAATAAAACTCTCACCAGCGTGAATGCAGGCACAGAGTTTGCAATGAAGATAACCGTCAAGGATATCGGCATGAAAAAGACAGACATCAAGAGCGCCGATGATATCGACTTCATCAAATCCCTTGATACATTCAAGTGCACGCTCAACAGCATCGAGATCAAGGATTCCAAGGATGGCCTGCTGGTTTATGACATTAATCTCACCGGCTGCAAATGGTCCGGCGGTGACAAGACCTTCGGCTTTATGCTCGGCTTCCCGTCCAAGAGCAGCGATTACAAGGATATGTCGATAAACATTGCGGAATGCGTTACATCATCCTACAACACAGGCGGCGATGACTCCGTTGCCGAGCCTATGTTCAGAATATCCACCCCCGAGCTTTCCAAGCCCATCACTGCGGGTGAGGAGGGAACACTGACCGTTTCGATAAAGAACCTTGGCTCCACCAGCGCGGAGCGTGTTCTTGTTGACTTTGCCTCCACGGACGACCTCACATTTATCGACGGCTCGGGTTCGCAGGAGATAAATTACATCGTTGCGGGCGCTACCGAAACCGTAAAGCTCAGATATAAGGCTGCGGATAAGATCACATCTTCCCGCCAGAATATCAGCGTTTCCATGCGTTATTACTACGACAACGGTTCTTCCGAGGTGCAGGGCAACGCTACTGCTTCGATGAACGTTTCCTCGGAGGTTTCTTCCACACAGAAAACTTACCCCGTTATCATTTCTGATTTCTCCCTTTCCGAGAAGCAGCTCAGCCCCAACACCGAGTACACGGGCACAGTTACCGTAAAGAATATCGGTACTGCTGATATGAATGGCGTATTCGCAAAGTTCACGGGTACGGACAGCTTCATTATCACCGGCGGCACAAGCTCCGCTTATGTCAGCAAGATAGCACAGGGCAAGAGCACGACGTTCACCGTAAAGATAAAGACTCTCAACGAGATATCCTCGCTCCGTCAGGATCTCAGCATGACCCTCAAGTATAACTACATGATGAGCGGCGAGGAACAGAGCGATACCTACGACGGCACATTTACTATGTTCGCACCGCTGAGCGGCTCCGAGCCCCTGCCTTACGTTACATTCTCTACTGTCGATAACCCCATCGGCGCAGGCCGCAAGTACCGTTACAGCATTTACATCGAGAACAAGGGCGACATCGACATGGAAGACGTCCGCGTTACCGTTAAGGGCGGCGACGGCATAAATGTTACCGACGGCACCGGCCTTACATATGTTGAAAAGGTTGCGGCAGGCAAGAAGGAAACCGTAAAGGTCGTATTCGAAACCGCCGCAGAGCTTGCCTCCGCAAGCGAGCCGCTGGATGTTAACCTTACCTACAGCTACGTTTCCTCCGGCAGGAAGAACACCGGAACGCTTGATTCCACGCTTATCGTTCCCGCAGAGATATCAGGCGCGCCCGTTCTCCGCATGAGAGGTCAGAAGCTTGATGAAGCAATCACAGCAAACAAGGAATACACCTACACTCTCACCATTACAAACGACAGCGACATTGCGGTAAGAAACCTCTATATTGACTTCACATCCTCCGATTCGATCTACTTCCTCGACGGCACAGAGTATGCGACCGTTGATTCCATCGCGGCAGGGAAGAGCGCAAACGTTACAGTAAAGTTCAGAACCACCGAAAGCATTATGTCCGTAAAGCAGTCTATCGCTGCGGCTATCAAGTACAGATACGGTGTATCCGCTTCCGAAAAGGAGAACTCCACTGAATGCTCCGTAACGCTCATTGCTGCGGGCGCAGGCGACGGCGGTTCGAGCGAGGGCGCACCTAACGTTATCCTCAGCGGCTACGACATCGGCGCAGATCAGATAGCTGCGGGCGATATGTTCACACTTGCCCTTGATTTCTACAACACAAGCTCCGACATCGCGGTAGAAAACCTTATTATGACCGTAAACGCTTCGGGTGACATCAGCATCTACGGCGGCGGCAACACATATTTCTACAAGGACCTCTCCGCAGCGGGAGCGCTCCACGAGGATGTTAAGCTGCGTGCACTCGCAACTGCGGCGACAGGCACATCTTCTGTTAATATCTCCTTCAAGTATGATTATGTAAGCGGCGGCACACGCAACACCGTCACCACCGATCAGAACCTCTACATTCCCATATATCAGCCCGATAAAATGACCTTCGATGTTTCCGTGCCCACATACAGCGTTTACGCAGGCAACGAAGTTTACATCACAACAACATACATGAACAAAGGCAAGAGCGACATCGGTAACTGCAAGGCGGAGATCGTCGGCGATGTAAGCGCGCTGTCTACCTCCAAGGTGCTCGGCAACCTCGCCCCCGGTGCAAACGGCTCGTTTGACTTCATTGTAACTCCTTATATGGGCGGCCAGTGCGAATTCACCATCAAGATCACCTATGAGGACGCAATGCTCAACGAAGTTGTGAAGGAATTCCCCGTAAGCTTCCCCGTTGAGGAAATGACATCTCCCGACTTTGACGAGGACGGTATGGTTTATCCTGACGAACCCATAGAGGAGGAAAGCGGTTTTCCGTGGTTTATCGTATGGATTGGCGTTGGCGTTGTAGTTGCAGCAGGCGTGGTAGTTCTTATCGTAGTGCTCACCAAGCGCTCCAAGGCAAAGCGCAGGAAGCTCACCGAAGAGGACATCAACTGGGAGGACGACCTTGACGAAGTTCTTTCCGAAAGCGATGACAGCGACAAGAAAACTAAGGTTTAAGCTATGAAATTTAATGATATGATAAAGATCTGCGTGCAGAACCTGCTGCGCCGGAAGAGCCGTACATTCCTTACGGTTCTCGGCGTAGTAGTTGGCTGCTGCGCGATCGTGACCATGCTTTCAATAGGCATAGGCGTTCAGAACTCACAGCAGATAATGCTGGAGGGAATGGGCGACCTGACGCTTATCCAGGTCTATGCGGGCGGAAATAATGCAAAACTCAACGACGAGGCGCTGAATAATTTTCAGCATATTGCCAACGTTGATGTTGCGTTGGGAAAAACCTCGCTTGATAATGTAGGGTTTACCATTTACGCAGGTGAGCAGAACCGCTATCAGGCAAACTGGGCGCAGGTAGTCGGCATAAGCGAGGACGCTATGGAGAAGTTTGGTTTTGAGCTTCTCGAGGGCTCCTACCCGAAAACAAAGTTCCAGGTCCTTGCGGGTCAGTATGCGGCATATAACTTCGCTGATTCGCAGCGCCCCGAGGGAAACAATACCATCAGCCGCTGGGACTATATGTACCAGTACAACCCCGAAACCGGCGAGTATGAGTACAACGAAACCCCCGAAATGCCTGACCCATATTTCAATATTCTTAATTCCACGCTGACGATGGAGCTGTATTCCTATGATGATTCGGACAAGAAAATCACTCAGGAGATAACAGTAACAGGTATCGTCAAGCAGGATTACAACAAGGATTATGCCACCAGCGAGGGCTTTATCTTCTTCACATCCGATCTACAGGCTCTTGAGAAACTCGTTTATCCCACGAAAAGTCATAACAACGATAAGAATGAATCTACCTACAATGAGGTTTATGTAAAGGCGAAGGATATCTCCAACGTAGCGGATATCGAGTCTGAAATCAAGAAGATGGGTTATTCCACCTATTCGATGGAAAGCATCAGAAAGCCGCTTGAGGAAGAAGCTCGCCAGCAGCAGATGATGCTCGGCGGACTCGGCGCTGTTTCCCTCTTTGTTGCGGCGCTTGGTATTACAAATACGATGATCATGTCCATCTCCGAGCGCACCCGCGAGATCGGCGTTATGAAGGCGCTCGGCTGCTATCTTGGCAACATCCGTGAGGTATTTCTCATGGAGGCAGGATTCATCGGTCTTATCGGCGGCATAATCGGAGCGGCAATAAGCTTTTTGATAGCCCTGGTGATAAATCTTGTGTCGTCGCAGCAGCAATTTGACGGCATACAACAATTCTTCGAGGCCATCCCGACGGTTATGGATCCTGCTAACAGTCCTGTTTCGATAGTTCCGCTCTGGCTGGCGGGATTTGCGATAATATTCTCTGTCATCATAGGATTAGGCTCGGGATTTTACCCCGCAAACAAAGCAGTCCATATTTCCGCCCTTGAGGCTATCAAGCGCGAATGATATCACAGACCCCGCAGTTTTTGCTGCGGGGTCGATTTTGCCTGTGTATAATAGAAATGTGATGGATTTGTTAAAGATAAACAAAAGTTTTTTGAGCATACGATGAATATATGTCTATTATATAGGTAAACATATATAGGTTATGCATATAATACATTTCACATTTATTTGAAGCGGTGTTATAATATTATTGTAACAAAAATCAACCCCATAAGTTGATTAAATATGTCGGTTCTCACAAAACCGTCACATTGCTTTACGCATATTAAGGAGGACAAAACAATGGCTAGATTTACATTACCGAGAGATTTGTACCACGGCAAGGGTGCTCTTGAGAACCTGAAGAATCTGAAGGGTAAAAAGGCTATCATAGTTGTGGGCGGCGGTTCCATGAAGCGCAACGGCTTCCTTCAGAAGGCTGAGGATTACCTCAAGGAAGCAGGCATGGAAGTTAAGATACTGGACGGCGTTGAGCCTGATCCTTCTGTTACAACTGTTATGAACGGCGCTAAGGTAATGCTGGAATTCCAGCCTGACTGGATCGTTGCAATGGGCGGCGGTTCTCCTATCGACGCTGCGAAGGCTATGTGGATCAAGTACGAGTATCCCGACTGCACATTTGAGGATATGTGCAAGGTATTCGGTATCCCCGAGCTTCGCCATAAGGCTCACTTCTGCGCAATTCCTTCCACATCCGGTACAGCAACGGAGGTTACTGCTTTTTCCATCATAACCGATTACGATAAGGGTATCAAGTATCCTATCGCTGACTTTGAGATCACACCTGATGTAGCTATCGTTGATGCTGCCCTGGCAGAAACAATGCCTCAGAAGCTGACAGCTCACACCGGTATGGACGCTCTCACACACGCTATTGAAGCGTATGTTTCCACCGCAAACTGCGACTACACTGATCCGCTTGCTATCCATGCAATCGAGATGATTCAGAAGGAGCTGATCAACTCCTACAACGGCGATATGGACGCTCGTGACAAGATGCACAACGCACAGTGCCTTGCAGGTATGGCATTCTCCAACGCTCTGCTGGGTATCGTTCACTCCATGGCACACAAGACGGGTGCTGCGTTCGCTGATTACGGCGCACACATCATCCACGGCGCTGCAAACGCAATGTATCTGCCTAAGGTAATCGCATTCAACGCAAAGGATCCCACCGCAAAGAAGCGTTACGGTGTTATCGCTGATTATATGCACCTCGGCGGAAGCAATGATGACGAAAAGGTTAAGCTGCTCATCGAGTATGTTCGCGGTATGAACGACAAGCTGAACATTCCTCACTGCATCAAGAACTACGGCGCAGACAGCTATCCCGTTGAGCAGGGCTTCGTTCCCGAGAACGTATTCCTTGAAAGACTGCCCGAGATCGCAAAGAATGCTATCGCAGATGCCTGCACAGGCTCCAACCCCCGTATTCCTACCCAGGAAGAGATGGAGAAGCTGCTTAAGTGCTGCTACTACGATACAGAAGTTGATTTCTGATAAAGCGGCGTAAAGCTGAATTGACATAATGTATACTGTTTGGAGATCCCTTCGGGGGTTTTCAAACAGTATTTTTTAGGAATGGATTTTCGAGGAGACAGATATGTATAAGATAGTCAGAAAAAAAGTCCTCAACCCGACAGTAACGCTGATGGAAGTGGACGCGCCGATGATAGCCGCAAAAGCGGAGCCGGGGCA
>CAKSPC010000012.1 GCA_934481445.1 uncultured Oscillospiraceae bacterium | reverse complement strand
AAGTCTACCGACAGCAAGCCGCGCTCGATGGCGTCGTAATTTACGGCGGCGGGGTTTGTTACGGGGAGGGAAACGTATTTTGGCCTCACCATCCCCTTCAGCTCGTCGATGCGTTTTTCGGTTTGTGATTTCGGCTGTGCCTGCATTGACTGCTCATCGGCCTGTTCAGCAGCGTTATCGGCGCTCATTGCAGCTACCGCCGACGCTTTTTCGATAGAGGACAGCGAGGACGGCAGAACGCACTTTATCGTATGTTTGCCGTGATATCTCCACACCATTGATGTTATCATAGCCTTTGCATAGCTGCGTTCCGTATCGATCGCGCCGCCCGTGCAGCGCACATAATCGCCGATATCCAGCGCAGGATCCCCGTTGAAATCCGTGTCAAGCGCACGGTTAAGGCACTTTACCATTGCAACAAGCATATTGTTGAGCACAGTTTGCGCGTCCTCGTCGCCTGTACTTTCAAGCAGAGGATTTTCGAGCAGCTCCAGCTGCGTGATTTTGTGCGAGGTGTTGCTGTCGGTGTATTTTTTCGTGGAACATATCTTCTCGCCGTTCCGCATGAAAAACAGCTTCATGATACGCACCTCGTCATCCGAGAAATTCGTCGTATATCTCACGTTACCCTTGATCTGCCGCGCGGAAACAATGGAATTGCTCTCGTTGACCTCGCAGGTGAGCGGTACGAATTCAAGCTGCCCGCCCTCCCGCTTAGCCCGCGCGAAGCTTGCGGTCGCCATGCCGATATACATCAGCAGGTCGCGCTCGGTCTGTATCCTCGCGGTGTTTACCTGCGCGCTCATCGTGCCGTTCGGCAGCGCTTCGAACTCCTCCTGCGTCATGCCGAGGGGCACGTTCGCGGCGCTGCACGCTGTCGATACAAGCTCAAACAGCGTACCGCTGCGCGCGGTCGCGGGAATATCAAACTGCATAAGGCTGTCGTTTGCTTTGAGGGTAACGGTATCGTTTTTGCGCTTGATGGTCGAGCCGTCCGCGTAAAAGCGACCGAGCGGGACCGTTTCGCTGTTCTGCATTGTGCTGTCGTTATACAGCAGGAAATTCAGACCGATTATCGCGCCGTCAAGGTCGCTTGTTTTCGCGCTGAAACCTTTCAGACCTATTGACAGCTCGCTCGAATACACGCCGCCCGGGCGGAGATCTCCCCTGCCGTTCATTTTTTTGATGATCGAGAGCGAATTGCTTACGACATTGCTGTCTGTTATCCGCACGATCTCGCCGGTTTTAAGGCGGATAGTCCCGCGTATCCCCGTGTACCTCACGGGGGCGGCTATCAGCGCCTTGTAATTATCTGTTACGTTGTACATATCAATACTCCACAAACTTCACGGTAATTTCCCACCAAGATTTTTCGGGGTCATAGGGGTCCCATTTAAGCAGCTTCGGCTCCCGCGTCGGGTCGGCGTAGCATTTTATCGTGCTGTACTGCGTTTCTTTCGGCTGATTGACGTCGAAAAACGTTACCTGCACCGCTGCGGGCTTTATTGCGTTGATTATCGTCCGCAGGTCAGCCGTCTGCACGCGCCATGTGTAGGTCATGCCGTGCACGTCCGTGCGGATAACGTCGCGCGTCATGGACATATCCTCCGAACGTCCCGAATTCGCGCTGTCGTAGTCTTTGTACTGCGGCTCGAAGTCGCTCGGGACGGGCATTTCGGCGCCGTCGATTTTGATTATAGATGCGTATTCCGCCATATCTGCCCCCTTTTTTTAATACCCGTTCGACCTTGCAAGTTCTCTCATGTTATACTCCGCAGAATATTCTCCGATAGCCACACCGTCGAGAGTATTCGTGATGGTAAGGTTGAGTTTCTGGTCGGATTTTTGTGTTCCCTCGAGCCCGTATCCGCTTTTCAGCAGACCGCTTGAGGAATAAGTAGAGGCGGTCGGCGCGTCGTAGGTCTGATACCTGTACCTGCCGCCTTCGCCGCTGTTGCCGAAGCTTCCGCCCCCGCCGCCGTGAGTTTCTCCGGAATAGGATATGTGCGGTGAATTGCCGCCATATCTTGAAGCACCGCCGCCGCTTCTACCGCTGTGATGACCACCGCCGCCGCTTGCGCTCGGCGCGGGATTGAGCCATTTATAGAGATCGCTGCCTACGCCCTTCCAGAATTCAGTCCACGCATCGCCGAATTCGCCCATCCAGCCCGTCAGAAATCCGTTTACGCCTTCAAGCCAATCGTTTATGTCCTTCAATGCCATAGATCTATCGTATTCGCTGTTATTCTCTCCGAACGCTCGGTACATCGTGCTTCCGACATTCGTCCAAAATTTCGTCCAATCCTCGCCGAAAAGTCCCTTGACCTTGTCATTGAGCAGCCGCAGGCTCGAAAGCTGCGTATCGCTGTCAAAATTGAACGCGTCGAATATCGTTTCGAAGCCTGCCCCGATATCCGCAAACGTGCCCGAGAACGTATCCTGCAGGCCGCTGAGATCCAGCCCGTTCATTTCGTCGGACAGCGCCGCGATCTCGCCCTTTGCTCCCGAAACGGCCTCGGCGGCGCTTTCCGCGCCCGTCGTTATCGCCGCGAAATTGATCCCGCCCGTGCTTGCCGTAGAGGATTTGAAGATATTCAGCGTGTCGATATCCGCGAGCGACTTCTTCGCCGCGTCGGAGCTCTCGCTCAAACCGTCGTAGCTCTCGCTCAGCCCGTCGACGCTTGTCGCGGCTTTATCCGCGCCGTCGGAAGTCTGTTCAAGCTCCGCGCCCGCGCCCTCGTCGAGCTTGCGCCTTTCCGCGCCGACGGAAGCTATCGCGGCAAGCACCGATGTAAGTATAACAAGCCATGCAGTGGAAGTCTTTATCTTTGTGTTCAGCAGGTCGACGACCTTCGTGACCTTAGGGATAACCACCGCCGCCGTTACCGCCGCGACAAGCACCGCCTGCGCCGACGGCGGAAGCCCGAGCAGATACTGCGCAACGGAATTGACCGCCTCGCCGACCGTAATAATAAGCGGCGTTACCGCTTCGAGCCCGCTGCGCGCCGTTGATACAAGGGTTGTTGCGGTGGGCAGCAATGCTGACCCGAGCTCGGCGGCAAGATCGCTGAGCTGCGCCTTTAAGGTCGTAAGCGAGCCCGAAAACGTGTCGTTCTCGCGGGAATAATTCCCCGCAGCATATTCCGTCTTGTCGAGGAACATCTGCATTGCGGCGTTGACCTTCTGCTGCGTGGTTTCGAGCTTGCCCAGCCCCTTTTCCTGCGCGTACGCCTGCAGGGTGGTGTCGTTCATCGCAACGCCGAGGTTATCCATCATCGTGAAATTGCCCTTTGCAGCGCCCGCGACAGCCTCCATCGCGTCCTTTACGTCAACGCCCATGATGGACGCCACGTCGGAGGCGCGCTGCATTACGGCCTGCGAGGTCGCCGAAGCGTATTCCAGCCCGAAACCCGAGCCTTTCAGCAGCGCGCCCATCTTGTTCGCCTTTGCGAGGTATTCCGACTGCGAAAGCCCCATGTCCTCAAACGCGGTTTTCGCCTTGTTTTTCATGGAATCGGCATAGCTGCCGAAAACCACCTCAACACCGCCGAGCTGCTGCTCAAGCTCGCCGCCGCTGTTTATGCTGTCGCTTATTATTTTCCCGATACCGAGGGCGGCGGCGCCTTTCGCGAGTTTCGAAAACACGCTTGAAGCGCTTTCGCCGTATTTCTTCGTGCGGTCGTCGAGCTCGTCAAGGCGGTCGGTAACGCCGTTTATCGCCGACCTGAACTCCTGCGTCTGCGCGGATATGATTATGTTTAATTCTTCAACGGTCAACCGACTTCACCTCCATGCTCCTGTTGTGCTGCGCCGCGACAGCCGCCATCTGCGCCTTGTGTCTGCGCCAGTCAAGCTTGTTTTCCCGCAGGAAATCAAAATGCTTGTCCGCCGATGTCGGGAATTTTTGCGGATTGTTGACCGCAAGCCCCGTAAGATACGCCGTATGCCACGCCATTGCGGCGCTGGTGCGGAGATCGTCGTTCCTGCGGCTGGCGGCGGACACAACGATATCGTTTATCTCCGTGGGGGTAAGGTCGTAAAAATTATCGGGATAGACCCCCTCGGCGACTGCGCTTGTCTTAAGCCCCGCGATCAGCTCCCCTGCGCTCTCAGGAGCTGATCCTTTACTTTTTTTGCGGCGTCCACCGCCGCGCGGGAGATGTACCCGCCGTTCTCGAGCGCCTTTACGATGACGTCGGCGGCGCCGTTTATCGTGCCGCCGTTATCAACATATTCGTCGTAGACGTCGTACGCCTCGCCGACGGAGATATCCGCGCCGCAGGCGATATACTTTGCAAGCACCCCCACGCGGTCTATTTTGCCAAGCCCCCGCAGCAGGCTGTCGCCGAGCTCCTCCTCGAGCTTCGCGGCGCGGCGCGCGGTGTAGCGCAGTTCGATACTTTTGTCCGTGGATATTTTCAGCGTTGCCCCCGTCATGTTGCACCCTCCGTAAATTCAAGCTCGGATTCAAGCGTTACCGACAGTGTGAACTTCATCGGGTCGTCGCCTCCGCCGCCTTTCATGAACACGGTCGGCTTGCCCTCCCACGAATAATACGACCCGTCGGGATAGCAGAGCTTCCACTTCAGGAGCGCGTCCTCCTCTGCCATGAGCGCGGAAAACGCCTTCTTGATAACTGTGCCCTCGTCCGCGGCTTTCTCCGTGTTATAGTAAAAATCGAAGGTGAGGTCGCCGATATCCTGCCTGCCCGCTATGCCGCGCTTTATCTTGTCGCGCATATTGCTGACGTCGATTTTCTCGGGCGAAGCGCCCATGTCGGGATAGTTATACAGCCCGTAAAGCTCCTTGTAGTTCGTGCCGTTGTCGGCCGAGAAATCAAGGTGAGTGTCGATATTAGAATATTCCATGTTTACCCCCTGTAAATATGTCCTGTGTGTTCGTCTATGATTGCCGAAAAAGTGAGCGTCCGCCGCTGCAGGCGCTCCTCTTTCAGCGCTGCGCCGCCCGTGCGCTTAAACCCGCGGGAGATAAGCCGCGAGGATACTTTCAGCGCGGTTTCCGTGCAGCGGCGCGGGTCGGTATCGTAAATATCGATCTGGAACGATACCGCCGCGAAGCGTTCCTCCCCCGAAAGGATAACCCCCGAGCCGACGTCCAGCGGCGTGAGTATCCCTGTCGGAAACGTCGGAACTCTCTCGGGGAACTGCGGCTCAAGCCCCACGATATCCTCCACCATCGGCGGGATCATAAGGTTTACGTCAAGCATTATCCACCGCCTTTTTCAGTTCTGCCGCAACGGTATCGCGTATCTCCTTTTCGTTCGCTGCGGGGCGGAGAAAAGGCTGCGCAGGCGTTCCGTGCGAGGTGTGCCAGTTGCCCCGCTCGTCCTGCCAGCTCCATTTCTCTTTCGAGGTGTGCGGGACGGCTTTGTCGCCGAGCGTTCCCGTGCCGAACTCCACATACGCGGCGTATTCCATGTTCGTTCCGACCGCGACCCTGCATGGCGCTGTCTTCGTGACTTTTATGCTGTTCCTGAGTTCGCCCGTGTTCACAGGGCAGAGCAGCACCGCGCGGGAGCGTACTCTTTCGCCCGCCCGCAGCAGCGCGCGTTCGACCGCCGCCTGATTGCAGCTGTTCTGTAATTTCACGATAAGTTCCTGCGTGTTCATATCAGTTCCGCCACCGCCTTTATGATGTTCCCGTAACGCGTTGCGCCCTTTATCTCATACGTTCCGCCGCTGTATTCGATGCGGTCGCGCTCGCGGATATCCGCGCCGTTTTCGCACAGCAGCGTTACCGACCGCGTTATCTTCACGCCGTACATTTCCGCTGTGGCGCTGTCGCTTATCGGCTGCACCTCCGCGCGGAGCGTTCCGACAGGCTCCCACGCGGTTTCGGTGCCGATGTAATCGCTTTTCTGCTCCCTCGGGCGGAAAATCGGCAGTTCAGCCATTCTGCTTTGTATCAGTCGTATAGAGCACCCCCGCCTTTCTCGGATAGTTTTTCAGCCGCGCGAGCATTTCGGGCGGGAGCCCGTCGAAGCCCTGCGATATCCCGCCCTCGCTGCGGGAGCTCTCCCCCTCGGCGCCGCGCTTGTTGTACGATATCACCGCAAGCTGCACCTGCACGGATACTAGCCTTTCGGGGACCTCGTCCCGCCCGATGTAGTCGCACACCGCGTCGGCGGCGTCGGACAGCAGGGCGGAAATAAGCCCGTCCTGCGAATTGTCCGTTATCCCGACGAGGAGCTTGAAGCGCTCAAGCGGGCTCATGCGCCGACTGCCGCGGCAATAACGGCGGAAGCCGCCACGACCTTGCCGTCAACGACAGATACGACAGCGACCTTGTTGCCCGCCGCCGCGGAAATAATTCCGTCCGCGGGGACCTCCGTGTAGCCCGTCGCGGCCTTGCCGAAATCGGGAACGGCGACGGAGCTGTCGGTCTTGTACATAAGCCTGCCCGCCGCATTTCTTGCGATGACAAGTTTACCCTTGCCTGTTGCGTCAGCCTTCATAGCGAGGTCGACAGTACCCATCGCGCCGAAATGCACGCCCGCAGAAGCACGCTTGTTTTCGGTGACGAACGCGTCGTAGTAGATAAGCCCCTCCACAAGATGTCCCGCGATACCGGGAGGATTATCGTGTATCTTGTATTCCGCGAGTTTCTCGGGGGAGTTCTCTGTTTCGGAATGAACGATGATGAACGACGCGCCGGCGGGCATTCTGTTCTTGGGAACGAGGACGATCTTCACGCCGTCGACGTCGCCTATCTGACCGTTGATGAGCATATTCTGCGCGATCTCGGTCGCCTTGGTGTAGCCGTCGCACTTCTTGATGGCGTTCGCGAATGCGTTGGATACATAGGCTATCCTGCCCTCTGCGGGAACCTCCGCGTCGGACAGCGCGCCGTTCACCTTGAGAAAATCGCTGTACGCCGTCGCCGCGCTCGTTGCGCTTATACTGCGGGTGCCCGCCCTGTCCGCCGCGACCTTGAGGCGGTATGTATCTATCTCGGGGATAACCACCTTGTCAAGCTGTCTGCGGAGCGCCTGCGCCGCGTCGCGCACGCCTGCGGGGCTGTCCGCGGCGTTTGTCGCGTCGATGGTGAACGTGAACGAGCGCTTCTGCGAGAGGGTCAGCTCCTCGGTCGTGTCCTGAAGCTCCTCGGGCGTGCCATAGCGGTTTGTGCCGTTGGGGTCATAGTCGTTCATCTTTGCGGTGCCCATGCTGTACACCTTTACGGTGCGCGCGCCGACGAAATCATACTTTCCGCCCGCCATCGCCGTTGTAAGCGAACCCGCGCGGAACACCTCGTCAACGCTTCCCGAATACTTTTCTGCAAGATTGATTGCCATAATTAATTACCTCCTGTTTATTCCCAGTCCCTCAAGGAACGGGTCGTTTGCCGCGGGCGGGTTCTTTTTCGGAGCCGTGCCCGCAAGTTTCTTTGCCACCTCCGCGCTGACTGCCTCCGCGAAAGCCTTTGCGACCGCCGCCGCGCTTGCTTCAATGCCGTCCGGGTCGGAGATGTCCACAGCCCCCACCAGAGCGGCGGGAACGTTCTTTTCCGCGAGATACTCCTTTGCAAGGGCGGTGCGTTCGCGCCGTGTAAGCTCCGCCTCGCGCTGCGAAAGCGCCTGCTCCCGCTGCTCGCGCTCGTGCGCCGCCTTTTCCTCGGCGGTCATTGCGGCTACGCGCTCGGCCTCCGCCTTTTCGTCCGCCGCTTTCTTCTCCCAGCGCTTCTGCTCGGATTTCAGACGGTCAGCGATGATCTTGTTCAGCTCTGTCTGCGTAAATGTCTTTTCAGCGCCCTGCGCGGCGTTCTGGGCGGCGTTCTCCTGCGCGGGGGTGTCGTTACCCTCCGTTGCTGCGGGAGCGGCTTCCTGCGCGTCCTGTGTGGCCTGTGATGTTGTCTGTTCGTCCATTGTGATTTCCTTTCCGTTTTACGTCCGTATGACTGTGTTCCGCGCGGGCTTTTTACGTCGTCAGCGTGTTTCGGACAATAAAAAAGCGCCGTGCTTATCGCATAGCGCTGAATTATCTGAACTTGAAAGCCTTTTTCATGTCAACGTCGATATTCTCGAATACGAGCGTAACCTTTGTGCCGGTTCCGGTGATAACTGCTGTCATATCGGTGCAGCGCTCCGAGATATCCATTCCGTTGTAGAAAAGGTGCTCGCCGTCGTATGTAAGCTTCGGCGGGGCTTTAGGTGTTGCTTTTATGGTGTCCATTTTATTCATCCTTTCGGGCATAAAAACAGCGCCCCATCGGAGCGCTTGGTTATTGGAATGGAAAAGCACCCTGTTTTTGCAGGGTGCTTAGTTTATTTAAGGCTTAGCCCATGTTTCTTTTATAACGGAGCCGTCATTCATACACTCGCGGATAACGCAATGCGTCGCATTTTTCTCCTCAACTTCGTTGTTTTTATCGTCCAGAAAATGTATTTCTGAATAGTCACCGCCATTGGGGGTCTTTTCGTTGATTCTTTCGAATGCCATACAAATCACCTCTCAACCATATTATAGCACTTTATTTTTCAAAATGGAAGCCCTGTTGGGAAATTTTTTCGAGAATTCTTTTGCATTTTGCGCATATTCTGCAATACTCTCCGCAAAATCTTCTGCCGGGGAATTTTCGCCATATGCTGTCGGTGATTTACTGCCGGACAATTTCTTGTCCTCGGCAATAGCTTTCTGCCATTCTTTTTCTTCGCTGAAACGTCCGCCGCTTGCTGACAGATTGGTGTCGATATAATGCCCAGCTTCGTGGCAGTATGTTCGCACAACATAGTCAGGATCATGAGGGCGATCATATCGGTAGAATGTGATTTTATCTCCGCCTGTGGCATATGAATGCGTAAAGTTTTTGTACACTCTCTTCCAATAGCTGTCGTCAGGGTTGTAATAATCAACGAATTCAATGTTTTTCTGCGCTTTCTTCTTGACTTCTTCGGGCACTTTTTGCCAACAGCTTATCGCCTGCTCGGGCGTCATGGTTTGATGAGCCGAATCGTAATTCTTGGGGAAAATGAAACTCACCCCATCAGGAGTAGTATAAACAACCGCGTCGGATTGTACCGACGTATTATATCCAAAGCAGTATTTCTTTTCCTCTACCCGACAATTAATACCTGCTATTGGGATTGTTGGTGCCGGGTCACTATTTGGAGGGTCAACATATTTCTCTTTCCACTGATCATAGGTCATACCCGCCGGAACCTTGACCGTATTCCCGTCCTTATCCTTAGCCCGGCGCTCCAACCCCTCCAGCTCCTCGTCCCCGAAATCCGCTATGGTAGTCGAACGGCAGAACGGGTGCATGGGCGGGTAGTTCGTGCCGGGCTTCGCTTTTGCAAGCTCAAACACCTTGCCGTCGAGAGCCGCACAGCACTCGCAGGTGCGGCTGTCGAGGGTAGCCACAAAGCGATAACGCTCTATCCCCGCTTCGTCATACGCCTTCGCCTGCGCCGCGTTCGCGACATAGGCGCTTTCGGTGCGGACGATACGCCGCGCGCAGAACGCGTTCACGCCGAATTGTTCCCGGAATATCCGCGCCGTTTTCTCGCCCGAACGTCCCGACAGCATACTCACAAGCAGTTCGCGTTTGAGCCGCGCGGTCATGCCGTTTACATCCTTCCAGATGCGCTGCGAATAGTTACCCCCGCTCCAGTTCGAGCGCAGAATGCGGTCGACGTCCCGCTGCGAAAAATTTGAGAAGCCGAACCCCAGCCCCGTGCCTTTCTGAATGCTGAAAATCTCGCGGTAATAGCTTTCCTCCGCGACGTTCCGCAGCGCCGACGTGACGTGCCGGTTCTCGGTCTTGTACAGCTCGCGGCACTGGCGGTTGATGTTCTTGTTCAGCTCCTCTATCCGAGTAATGCGGTAGCGGTAAGCTCCCGCGCTGTCTATGGCGTTCAGCAGGGCTTCACGCTTTGCGGGGTCGGAAACGCGGTTCGCAGCGGCGCGCAGGTTCTGCAATGCTGTGCCCTTGCCCGCGGCGTTCAGTATCTTTTTCGCTTCCGCTTCGGAGATACCAAAGGACTGCATTCCGCGCATGACCGCCTTTACCTCTTTTTCAAGATACGCGGAGGTCTGCTTTATCGCCGCGTTCATTTCGGCGGCGGTATCCTCGGCGGTGCCCATACGGTCGTACATATCCTGCGCAGCGCGGTTCGCCCAGTATTTCTTACTCGTCATCGCTTAATTCGGGCGGAACATTCGGGAATGCGTTCTGCTGCGCGCGAACCTCTGCGGCGGCCGCTTCGGGGTCGTCCACAAAAGGCAGCTGACCGAGCAGGATTTCTAGCGGCACGACGTCGCGGAGCTCCGACACAAGCTGCGCCTGCTCCGCTTCGTTGACAGGCAGCGCCCGGGTGAACTGTATCGAGATATCCTGCGGGTCGATATGCGCCCGCTCCGTAAAAGCCAGCCAGCTGCACAGCAGCTTCAGGCGCTCCTTTATCCCCTCGCGGAAATAGCGCTCCTTGATCTTCGTTATCTGCTCGAAGCCGAGCAGCTTGTACCTCATCGCAACGCCGGAAGCGTTCCTGCCGAAGCTCTCGTCGCTCATGCAGGGTACGTTCGCGAACTTATGTATATCCTGCTCCAGCGACTTGCGGAGCACTTCCACGCTGTTCTCGTCGAACTGGCGCGTCAGCCATTCGGCAGAACCGTTCTCGTCAATCTCCATCAGCCCGTTTTCGCGCAGCGCCTTGTAATTTTCGGATTTCTCGTCGTTGGTGTCCCCGAGCACCGAGCCCTTTATCAGCAGTATCGCTTCCACAAACTGCTCCTTGTCGTTCACGCGGTCGCTCTGCAGGACGTTGTATGCGTCGATGAGCGACAGGACAGGCTCGAAATCGCTCGAGCAGGTGCTGTTGTTGTATATCTCAATGAGCGGCACGCCGTTCATGCCGTGGGGGCGGTTTTCGTCCGGCAACTTAGGTGTAAATCCGGTGTCGGTGACGAAGTGCGTTATCATGCTCTTGGTACAGAGGTACACGGAATAACCGACATCTCGGTTTGTAACGCTGTCGTGCAGCTTGTAATAATACACTCCCGCGACGGGGCGCTGCCGAACGGTATCGTCGTAAATAACGAACGCCTGCCGCGGGTCGGGGGAATAAAGCCGCGGACGCCCGTCCTCGTCGGTGTAGATAAACTCATAGCACACGCCGAATATGCTCGCTTTAAGCGCAAGGTCGATATCCTGCGTGTCGCTGTCGGCGGCTCTCAGCAGCTCCGAAAGCGGCTCAATGTCCTTCCCCGAATACTTTATCGGGTTGCCCGCGAAGTAGCCTACGGCGGTATCCGAGATGTATTTTGCGTGGTTGCACACAAGCTTGTTGTTCGCGAGCACCTTGCGCTTGTCGCGGTCGAGTATCGGGTGCTGTCCGTCGTAGTATTTCTCGAGGATATCGTATCTTGAGCGCGTGCGCTGTTCGTGCTCCCTGATGAATTTGCAGGCTGTCTCCTGTGTTATCTGAGTGCCCGCCGCTATGGTAAAGGGATTTATCATCAGTAAATGCCCAACTCCTTTCTGTTGAGGATTTTCGCTTGTTTCGTGCCGCTGCGCAGGCGTTCTACCGAATATCGCAGCGCCGCCATCGCGTCGTCGAAGAAATCTACGGGCTCGTCAAGATAAGCGCCCGTCTGCCTGTCGCGCTTCCATTTCCACTGCGTTATCTCCTTGATGGTGTTCACGCAGCAGGGCGCGATGTGTATTTTCACGCTCTTCAAAAAATCTATCTGCGCCTTGACGCTCCCCGCACCTTTCTTCACGGGAAACGCGCGAAATCCCGCTTTGCGCCATGTCCTGATACGGTCGGGCTCGGCGCTGTCGCAGAACATCTCTATGTTTTTCGGAATTTTTTCCCGCTCCGCAAGGGCGATTATCTCGGTGGTATCCATTTCGTGGACGTATATCTCCCGCATGATATAAAGTTCTCCATCGCGCCAGCCGACGTCGAGTATGGCATTTGCGTGGTTAAAGCCGAAATCCTGCCCGAGATAGCGAACATCAAAGTCGGTATTGAAATCGCCGATGTCAATGTTCGTGAGGATAAGCCCGCCGACCTCGCCCCATTCCCCCTCGCCGTAAATGCGGTATCCCTCGGGGTCCTCGATTTTGCGGCGCTCCATGCGGCGGCGGTACCCGTCGTCGATAAAGCGGTTGCCGAGATAGGTCGAGTGGTGCGCGAGCACCTCGGGGTCGCTGCGGTCGAAGTACCGCGCCTTTATCCAGTGCGTGGAGGAGATCGGGTTGAACGTCATGGTGATCTGATAGAACAGGTTCGGGTTCGGCAGCTCGCCGCGCAGGCGGTCGTCGAGAATATCGACGTCGGCTGCGGAAAGCTCGGTGGCTTCCTCGCACCAGATCCACGTCAGCTTGCCCGTGCGGAATGTGATGGACTTGACCTTTTCGCGCTGGCCGTCGTCCTTCATGCCGCGAAAGATTATGCGCCCGCCCGTCAGCCTGCACTCCATCGAAAGCGGCGAGCGGCATATCGTCCACACCTTGTCGTAATGCTCCCCGAACATACGGAATATCGCCGCCTGAAGCTCCGCGAAGGTGCTGTCGCGGTTGGTTTCATCGACCTTGCGAACAACTAGCAGGTTCGCCCCGCGGTAGCGCTCGTCGGACAGCTTCTTGATGTAATCCTGCGCGATATCCGTAGACTTCCCCGAGCCCGCAGAGCCTTTGAGAATGCGGTATCTCCCGCGGAACTCGTTGACCTCGCGGAAGCACGGGTTCCAGCGGCAGACGGTTTCGACGACGTTACTCACCGCCGTAATCGTCCTTTATGACGATGGTGACGGGAGCGTTGCTGTCTATCTTTTCCGTGAACATTCCGTACCGCTTTCCGAGCAGCTCCGCGGCTTTAAGGCGTTCCTTTTCGTCGGGGGGCTTCATGATCGTCCGGGCTTCGGAGCAGCCGTCGCCGACGCCTTCGACGACTACGACGGAAGCCCTGCTCTCCCCGCGCAGCACCGACGTGAGGTACTCCATGACCTCGGCGGCGTCGGCGGTGCGCTCGTTGTGGAGCGCTTCAAGGCGCTCGTCGATGTACGCGCGGACGTCAAGTTTTGTCAAGTTCTGCTGCCCGATCTGCCTTGCGGTATTTTCGGAATATCCCGCGCGGATAGCGGCTTGCGTAGCGTTCAAGTCCACAAGGTATTCGTCGGCGAAGCGTTTCTGCTTTTCGGTCATGGTGTTCCTCCTTTCTGCATAGAAACAGCCCCCGAACATTTGCTCGGAGGCTTCTGTATTCTTTTCTAGCTTACATTATAGCACAGGTGCCATATAACATTCTACAACATCTTTACCGCTGACAATGCCTTTCCGTGCAGGCGGCATATCTGCATATAGCAGTAGCCCATCCGCACCGCGATCTCCTCCAGCGTAAGGCAGTTGATGTATTTAAGCTCCAGCAGCGTGCGCAGGCGCTCGTCCCCGACGGTGGATATCGCGGCGAGTATCTCCCGCTGGACGTCAACGCTGCGGTCGATGTCCTCGTTGATTTCCCGCTCGAGGTCGACCAGCTTCGCGGTTATTTCCCCGATACGGTCGTAGGGCTGCGTGCTGTGCGTTCCGCCCGAACTGCCGCCGCTTACCGTCTGCGCTTTGCGGCGGAGCTCCGCGGCCTGCTCGAGCTTCGCGTTTATGCGGTCGTTCTGCCAGCGGTAGCGGGATAGGTATTCTTTGGCAGTCATGCTTTTCCTCCGTCCATCTTAGCCCCGCAATTGGGGCAATACTTGGTCATTTCGCGCCCCTGTGGTTCGCGCCCGCAGTGCAGGCAGTAGGGATAATATCCGTCGCAGCATATCTCCCACTTGCTGTGTATTATGGGCGTAACATCGGCGGTAGGCTCGCTCTGCACCGCGTCGTAAGCGGCATTAATAGCACTGTCATAGCCATCGTCCCATGTTCCCGGCTCTGCTCCGCAGCCGCCTATATCGTGTAAGATTTCGAGTACGCGTTCGCACGCTATGTATTCACTCATTCGCATTACCTCCCGCAAAAATCTTTCTCAAGAACCTTTCCATAGCCAATAAATTCCGACCCTGATTCGCGTTCCATCTCTTCACAGCTTCCGCCTTTGCCGCTTCCTTGCTGGCACCGACCGCCATCACGCCTTTCCCGCAATGCCGACAATCTATCATGCACAGCCTAACCTTACGGTGCGGTACTGTTGCCAGCCCCGTTGCCAATCGTGCGTGCACGAAACGCATTGTCGATTTGCGCCCGCACAGCGCGCATTCTCTCCGCTTAAAATGTTTCATTTTTCAACCTCCACATCCTCCAGCCCCGCGACTATAACGCAGGGCGCCTTTAAGTCCGTAAGCTCCAGCGAGTACGTCCAGCCTGCTTTCGTGTATCGCGTAATTACTCCCGAGATCCTGCACCGCGACGTAACTCCCATGTGCGTATGCAGGACTACCGCGCCACGTTCCGCCGCCTGCGTTACTTCCTCGAGCTTCATGACAGCACCTCGATTTTAATAAAAACCCCCGGTATCTCCGCCCAAAACTTCTCGCACAGCTCCGAAGCGACCAACGCGTCATCCTTCCAGAAGCCGACATCCGTCATGCAGTCTTTGAGGAGCTTCTGCAAATTATCCGTGTCCGGCTTTGTCGTGCGGTACTCGCCGTCCTTATGCTTGAATTTCAGCGGGAAACACCACTTTACTTCAAGGTACACGCCCTTTGTGTACGGCTTATCCGGTTTGTGCTTCGCAAGGTGCGCCGTGAGCTTCGCGCGGGCTTCCTTCAGTTCCGGAGGGTCATAAAAGCGCGGCCTGCCATTCCGAACTGTGACCTTATGTTCCTGCGCCGTTACCGTCGGCGGTATCATCGGCAGGAAAAACTGCATATCTTCATTTGCCATTATTTCACATTTCCTTTCTGAGAAAAAATCCGGGGTCATTGTCGTGTGCGTGTAGGGGACACCGCCGACCCCTAGGGCGGTGTCCTACCGTACGCACATGACAGGTATGGTCGGCACGACTATATATAAATGGGTGCCGCCGCCGGCGGCGGCATATCCGAGAACGTGCCGCCGTCAACTGACAGCGTTTTGACACGACGTTATTCCGACGTGCCGCCGTCGGACTTTTTGACAACTGTCATTGTGCTTTTGTCAACGCAGTAACCGTATTTATCTATCCAGCGGCGCACTGTTCGCTCGCTGACCTCCGTATAATCGGAGAGCATTTGCACCGTCGGAGGTTCGCCCATGTTCGCCATTGCGAGCGCATTTTCAAATTTCACCCTGTTGCCGTCGTTCTGTTTTTTCGCCTGTGCGCGGCGCTTCTCTGCGACCCTCTGCCACTGCGGGATATCCCCCTCGGCTGCGGTGTCGCGAAGCACTCCCACGTGGTCTATCCTGTGTATCGGATAATCGAACCACACATTAACGGGCGGGAACTTCGGGAACTCGCGCAAAGTGCCCTCGATACGCCACGCAGAGCGGCTTTCAACGTGCCTTTCGACCCCCGCGATATAATCCTCCACCCGCCGCAGGTCGTCAATGCAAAACGCATTTCTGACGTGCTCGCGCATTGCCCGCGATGTCACCATGTCGTCCTGCGAAATATCCACCGACTTTCCGTTGCGGACAAGCAGGTCGTAGCAGGCGTTGCATACCGCCTTGTTCTTCTCCTCCTTGATAAGCGCCTCGGTGACGTCCAGCTCAATAAGGTCGAGCAGCGCGTCGGGGTCGCGGGCGAATACTCCCGAGCCGCTGGCTCTGTCCATACTGCGCTTGCCGCCCTGCGCGCCCTTTGAGTGATGGTGGCAGTATATCACCGCGCAGCCAAGCTCCGTGCACACCTTGTCGAACTGGTTGCAGAAATGCGCCATCTGGTCGGCGGAATTTTCGTCGCCCGTGATTACCTTGTATATCGGGTCAATGATTATCGCTATGTAATTCCGCTTCGCGGCGCGGCGTATAAGCTTCGGCGCCAGCCTGTCCATCGGTACGGATTTGCCGCGGAGGTTCCATATATCAATGTTTCGGAGGTTCTCGGGCTGCCAGCCGAGGGCGTTGTAAATGTCCGCGAAACGGTGCTCGCAGGAGGCTGTATCAAGTTCTAGGTTAACGTAAAGGACCTTTCCCTGCGCCACCTTCCAGCCGAGCCACTCCCGCCCCTCCGCGATAGCCGCGCAGAGCTCTATCAGCGCGAAAGACTTGCCCGCTTTCGACGGCCCCGCGATGAGCATTTTGTGCCCCTGTCTTAACACCCCCTCGATAAGCGGCGGCGCAAGCTCGGGCATATTTCCCCAAAAATCCGCCGCGTTCTCGAAGTCGGGAAGATCGTCGTTTATGCCCTCGATCCACTCCCGCCACTCGTTCCAGCTTGGTTTTCCTATGTTCGCGTCGACGATGTACTGCCTGTTCTCCCCGCGCAATACCCCCGGCAGGCGGGACAGCCGCGAGGGATTTCTATTCTGTGTGTCGGGGGAAAGCCCGTTCTTCTGACATATCGTGTAGAGGAAATCCACGCGCCTGCGGTACTCGTCGTAATTGCCCGCGTCAACGCGTACTATCGCGTGAAGGCTCTTTCCGCCGCTGTATACCAGCACCGCCACCGGCAGTTCAAGCTCGCGGATTATCGCGTTCTGCTGTTCGATATCCACGTTGTCGCTTTCAACAAGCGCGTAGCGGAACTCGGTGACGTTCTCGTTCTTAACGCCCTTTCCGTCCAACGGGTTGAAGCGTATCCACGCCCCCGCCCGCGGGTCGTAGTCCCCGAGGACGGAGCCGATATCCCCGCCGCATTTGTCCAGCAGCTCGATAAGCTGCCCCGCGGTGCGGTCGTATGCGCCCTTGTTTGCGGGGACGAATTTCCCGTCCTTTTCCCACGACTGCACGACATAGCCGACGTTCTCGTTCGGCTCGAACAGCGCTTCGAGGTAGCGGATAAGCTCGCGGTGCGGCTGCCAGTCGGCGGGGGCGGTTATTTCGCGACCCTCTACCCACTCCTTGTTCACGATAACATGGTCGGTTTCGTAGCTTATCTCGCTGTCCCAATCCAGCTCGTGACCCTCGCCGCCGAACGTCATTCCGCGTTCTTTCGCAAGCTGCACGATGGTCGCCCCGGTGACGGGCTTGCTGCTGCCGTTGAAGCTGTCCCATTTCTTCTCGCATTCCCCCGCATGATAGCGGCTGTCGGCGCGGCTCCAGCTGTCCCAGACGGAGCAGGGATAGCCCTCCTGCTTCAGCGCCATGCCGACGTTCACCCATGTCTGATAGTCCAGCTCCGCGGGGCTTATGTATTTAAGGCATTCTGTAAGTTCTGTCATAGCCCCTCCTTACGGCGTGTATTTCGCGGGAACTACTCCACGGGGCACCTGCCAGTTGTTCGCCGCGATGCGGGTTATCATGTTGCTTGCCTGCGCGAACGTCCATTCCCCGACGTGCAGGAAGCCCTTGTTCTCCAGCAGGCGTATCTGTTTCGGGGTTGAAAGCCCCTCGTCCCTGCGCTTGTGCAGGCGGTTCAGAAGCATTGCAGCCTTGCCTGCGTTGTCTATCTCGTTCGGGTAGATTCCGTACTTCTCCAGCGCGTCGAGCTGCTTCTGCGACGGCGGGGACATCTCCCAGCCGAAACTCGGAACATACCCCGACAGATCCTGCGCCTGTATCGACATCTCGAACTGGAGCGGGTCGACAAGGGCGCGCCTGCGCTTTTTCATCTCGAAAAGCTGCTTTGCAAGGGCTTCCTCCCGCTGCGCAACGACGTCGGTTTCCGCCTGCTCCTCGGCTTCGGTGATATCTGTTGCGCAGCCCGCCGCCGCGAGGTTCTCGGTCATTTTCTGCGCGACTTCCTCGTTTTCCGCGATAAGGTGCGCGGGTCTGCACAGCTCGTGCCGCTGTGTATGCCACAGAAAATCCAGCAGCAGCAGGTCCTTTTTTCCCTCGGAAAGACGCGTGCCGCGCCCCACCATCTGACAATACAGCCCCCGCACCTTTGTCGGGCGGAGAACTATCACGCAGTCAACGGAGGGGCAGTCCCAGCCCTCGGTCAGCAGCATTGAATTGCACAGCACGTTGTACTTTCCCGCCTCGAAATCACGCAGCACCTCCGCGCGGTCGTCGCTGTTTCCGTTTACCTCCGCGGCGCGGAATCCGCGGGAATTGAGGATGTCGCGGAACTTCTGCGAGGTCTTTACCAGCGGCAGGAACACCACCGTCTTGCGGTCGGCGCAGGTTTTCAGCATTTCGTCGGCTATTCTGTAAAGATACGGGTCGAGGGCGGTGTCGAGGTCGGATGCCTTGTAATCCCCCGCCTGCGTAGCCACCCCCGAAAGGTCGAGGGTCAGCGGTATCGTCAGCGCCTTTATCGGGCAGAGGTAGCCCTCTCTGATAGCGCGGGGCAGGGTGTATTCATACGCCAGGCTGTCGAACACCTGCCCGAGGTTTTTCATGTCCCCGCGGTCGGGGGTGGCGGTAACTCCGAGTACCTTCGCGCCGCTGAAGTGCTCGAGAATGCGGCGGTAGCTGTCGGAGATGGCGTGGTGCGCTTCGTCTATTATAATAGTATCGAAATAGTCGGGCTTGAACCGCGCAAGGCGGCTTTCACGCATGAGGGTCTGAACGCTGCCGACGGTGATCCTATACCACGAATTAAGGGAGGTTTCCTCGGCTTTCTCGACGGCGCAGCCGAGGTTGCAGGCCTTGTGTATCTTGTCCGCCGCCTGCTGAAGCAGCTCGCCGCGGTGCGCGAGGATAAGCACCCTCTCGCCGTTCGCAACGCATTCCTCGGATATCTTCGCGAAAACTATCGTCTTGCCGCAGCCCGTCGGGAGCACCAGCAGCGTGCGCCGCACGCCCTGCTCCCACTGTTCAAATACCGCCGCTTTCGCTTCGTTCTGATAAGGTCGTAATTCCATGCTTCACCTCAGAACTTCCCCGGGATGAACACGCCGCCGGACTGCGCGGGCGCGGGCTGAACTGAAGCGGGCTGACCATAGCCATATGCGGGCTGCGAACCCGTAGCGGGCTGCGAAACGGGGGCGGCATCCTCGGGCGCATAGAATTTCTTTATGTCGTTGCTCTGCATATCCTCGCCGTTCTTTCCCTTCCATGTGCGGACGGACACCTTGCAGCGGCCTGTCGCGCCGATTATCACGCCCCAGTTCATACGCAGCGGCTCGCCCTTTTTCTTCTGCCCTATCGCCGTGAAGAACGCGGAAAGAAGTCCCTCGCATTTGCTGTGCAGGAACAGGTTGTGCTTGAGCTCCTGCGTTGTCCCGTCGCGAAGCGCAATGCGCAGCGTGATTATCGCCTTGTTGCAGGGCGGGAGCTTGTCGCTTCCCTCGTGACGTCCGCGCTCGAAGCCCGTGACGGTGAAGCTGTAATCGCCCTCGGGGATAAGGACGAAGTCGCTGTCCCTGACGATCTCGTCGTCCCAGCCTAATTCTCTGTCGATGTATTCTGCCATTTTGAATTCCTCCATGTTGTTTTTCTCGGGAGTTTTTTCTTACCTCCCTTGACCGAGTTTATCATACGAATAACTGCAATTCCCTGCACGTTTTGGCGCTCATGCCGAAAAATTCTCATACGGTTAAAACGGATAGTCAGCCTTGATGAAATCAACTATCTGCCCCCAGGCGCCGATCAATACCCCCTCGACGAAATCCGCGGGATAGGCGCTTATCGGCATTTCCTCGGGGAAATAGCCTTTCATCGCGATGGCTCTGCGTATCTGCGCTTCGGTTATACCGTCCGCCGCCATGAGGTCTGCGAGCGCCTTCGGAATGCCGTCGGAGGCGGGCTCGGGGGTTATTTCGGAGGTCTGAACGAGAGCGGAAACAGGCGCGGGCGCGGGCTGAACGGGGGCGTAAATATGCGCTATCTGCGCGTACTCCATGGGTATCTCCTCGGGCAGGCCGTAGCGGTTTTTCGCGTCCCAGCAGGGGTGATGCTGCGTGTACATCACGCGCTTGCCGCCCTGCGCCTTGTGCTTTTTCCCGTCCTTGTCCACCGCCACGGAAATGGTCTTGTAATTCGCGAAAAGCACGATGTCCGCCCATTCCTTTATCAGCGGGGATATCTTGTTAGTGGTCTTGCTGCCGAGCTTCATTTCCCAGCGGTCGTAGCTGCCCATTTCGTCGGGCTGCTCGAATTTGCGGAGCGCCGCGTGCGCGGTCAGAGTTACGTTAATTCCCGCATTTATGACCTCGGTAAGCTTGTTCAGAAACTTCCCGAAGCTCTCCTTTTCGTACTCCCAGCCCTTGCCGTAGCCGAACTCCTCGATGCCTGTTTTGCCGTATTTCGCGCAGAGGTCCGCAAGGCAGAGCTGCTCCGCCCAGTCCACCGTATCAATAACGAGGGTCGCGCAGGGGCGCTTGTTTATCACGAAATCCAGCTCCTGCATGAGCATTTCCCAGCTTGACGGCGCGGGAAGTCGGGCAACGTCGAGCTGCTTCGTCGAGCCCTCCGTATCAATGAAAAGCGGCTGCGGGAACTGCGCCGCGAGGGTGGATTTGCCTATTCCCTCCGCGCCGTAAATGACCGTTTTAACCGCCGTCCGGACCTTTCCGGATGTTATGTTGAAGTCCATCAGAATTTACCCCTTTCCCATGTTGCCTTAGGCTGCTCGACCGGCTTCGCATAGCCGTCCTCAATGATAATACTGCACTCTCCGCCGGTGCTTACGCGGGTCGCGATGACCTGCAAGCCCTCCTGCTCGAGCCATGCGCCGAAATCCGCGAGGGTCTGCGCGTCCATCTGCTCCAGCTTGTCCATGAGGACAAATCCGCACTGCGGGTTAAGGCGGCGTACTATCGCGGTGGATACGCGGAGCTGCTCCGCGCCGCTCATGCAGTCCCACTTTGCGCCGTTGTAGGTCAGTTCCCCATCATCGACCGACAGCCCCGCAAGCGGCAGGTCTGCGCCGTTCAGCAGGGCGGTTTTCTGCCCGCGGATATCCTCTATCTTCGCGGTGAGTTCGTCGTACTGCTCGCGGCTTTCCTGCGCTTCCGCAAGGGCGCGGGCGCGTTCGTGCTTCGCGCGGACTTTGAAGTTGATAACGTCGAGGTTATGGATGTTCTCCTCGATCTCGGCGGTGCTTTCGTCCTGCAAATCCTCGGCGGATCTGCGGGCGGTTTCGGCGTTCTGCCGTGCTTTCGCGAGGACTTCCGCGGCGAGGTCGTATGCCTGCTGCGCGCGGAGTAATTCCTGCTCGCAGATATCGCGGTTCTGCCGCAGGCGCTGATTTTCGCCGTTCCGCGCGAGTATCTCCTGCTGGCTGCGCAGCAGCTCGGAAATGCTTATTTCTTCATCCGGAGCTTCGGGGTAATCGGGGAGTTCGTCGGCGTATTTCTGCTTCTGATCGGCGACCTGCCCGACGGCGCGGCGCTGATTATATGTAGTCTGCTCCTGCTGCTCAAGGGCGGCGAGCTTATCCCCGACGCCGATGATTTTGAGCAGGGTCTGCGCTTTTTCCTTGCTTGAAGCCTGCATGAATTTCGGCAGGTCGAGCGCAAGCTGCCCGATGAACTCGTTAAGGAGCTGCTGACCGCCCTTGCCGCCGTTCGGGTCGGTTATTTTGAGGGTGCCCTTGTCGCCGCGGCGCTCTGCGACAAGCCCGTTCGAGAGGGTCACGCGCAGGTGCGGGGGAATTACCGAGCCGTCACGCTGCGGCTGCGAGGGCTTGAATTTGTCCCCGCCCAGCGCCCATGCGATGGCGTCCAGCACGGAGGTCTTGCCCTGCCCGTTGTTCCCGCCGATGACCGTAAGTCCGCTCTCCGACGGGGTGAGCTGCACGGCTTTTATGCGCTTGATGTTTTCGAGTTCTAGGTTGGTTATTTTTATCATCTTGACAATTCTCTCTTTCCGTGGTATAATACCACTGTAAAACTTTTGTCTTTGCCGCTTTTCAAGTGCCAGCTTGAGAGGCGGCTTTTCTCATTCTTTGAGGTCGCCGCTTATGGGTATCGCCGCGAACACGAGCACAAGCCCGATTATTGTACGCGTTAAAAGCTCCTGCCCGAAGTTGTCGGTAAACTCGGCTGTGCCTAAGGCACCAGCCATAAGCAGGGCACCGACAACGAGCATTACGCCCGCGATTATCTGTCGTTTGGTCATAGCGCACCTCACATCAGTCCCTCTCCGCCATTATATACCTCGCCCATGAGCTTGACGGCAAGCCTGAACCCGTCAACAAAGCCCTCGCGGCGCTCTACCGCACCGTAGCCGACAACAGCGTCGAACATACCGTTCTGCTCGTCTATGGTCGGGTCGGGGTTGTACTTGGCGAACTCCGCCTCGCAGCGAGCAAACGCCGCCTTATTCTCTGCGCTGTCGCCCTCTGTTTCGTCGAGCTGCTCAAAGTAGAGCCGCTCTATTAGTGTTGGTGTAATCATAAGCCTGTCCTTTCTGCGTCCTTTGTTTTGGACGTCATGCGTTTATTCTTCCGTTGCGGTTCCCGCCTGCATTGCGCGCTCGCGCTCGAGGGCTCTGCGGTTCATTGCCTTTTCCGCCATGCCTGCGCGGATCCTGAGCGCCCGTCTGCCCGCCTCGGTTGACCCGTCTATCACAAGGTCGGCGGGGTCAAATTCCGTTCCGTCGGGGTGCACGTTGATGATCTGAAACTCCACAGGCTTGCCGCCGATCGTGAATGTTCTCGTGCGACGTTCCATAAATATCACCTCGTTTCATTGTATGTTCGCGGGGATTGTACAGTTGCAGGTCATGCCGCTTCGTTTCTTTCCATGGTCGGGAGAATGCCGGCGGCTTTCAGCGTTTCGTAAATAAACAGCCTGCCCTTCTGCGTCCAGTATGTATGCAGCTTGGAATGCACCGCGCCGTCGCTGCCGCAGTAGGTCTGCGTTTTTGTGCTGGTGTAGCCATTTTCCGCGTGCTTCTGATACAGCAGCCATATGCCGCCCTGCCGGAACTGTATTCCCTGTTCATGGAGCAGCTTGTTCAGCCACTTTGCCGACTTGCCGTAGTCCTTTGCTATCTCCGTAATGGATATCGCGTCCTTGCAGCTGAGAACAACGTCGTAATAGCTTGCCTTCGGGGTGAGTTCCGCGAGCTGCTGCTTCTGCACCGCTACGGTGTCCTCAAGCTGTTCGCGCTTTGCCTTTTCTTCCTTGAGCTTTGTTGCAAGCTGTATCAGAAAGTCCGGCGAAGCCAGCGCCTTTTCAAGCGTGCTTTCGGTCATGTATGCGCCGTTTCTGCGTATCGTCGGGAGCACCTCGTCGAATACCCAGCGCTCGAACTGTTCCGCAGCGGGGAGCTTGCTGTGCGCTATCAGGCGGTAGACATTGCCCTCGTTGATGAACTTCGCCTGCTGTTCTCTGCCCAGGCTGTCGATGAGGTCGTGAAACGCTACCCCATCTTCTTTGCAATGCCTTGAAAGTGCGTCCTTTGTGTTTGAATACCCGAGCGCCCTTGCTATGTCCGAGCCGCAGAACAGCACCGTGCCGTTCTCCTCGACAGTCCGTATCTCGCCGAAGCGGTCGTTCTTGAAAATCTTTAAATCGTTCATGTGTTCCTCCTTTATATCTTCGCAAGCTCCATCTGCTCCCACGGCGCGGTTTCCACGAAATCCTCAATTACGGGAATGCCAAAGTGCGTAAGCAGGAGCTCGGTCTGCTTTGCGACCTTGCGAGGGTGGCTGTTCTGCCGCTCCATGACTATGCGTACATTTTTGATAAGGCTTGATACCTCACCTGCTGATGTCGACTTCGCGGGGTAATGCTGGATAGCGTTCTGCGCTTCGAGCTGTTCCCGCATTTTCTCAAACGCCGATACATACTTGGCAGTAAACAGCACGCCTTTCTTTCCGGTAAGCTTGTTCGCTATCATGTCGCAGCCCTTTTTGGTGATGAGGTAGCAAGGAAGCTCCTTGTTCTGTTCGTTGCGGTAGGTTGCTTCTACGAAATATTCGGACTGGGGAATTTTCCCCTCTCCTAAATATCCGATATATGTACGGATTGATTTGAGAAGTTCGTTGTGCGGTCTTTCAATAGCTTCCGCAACTTCTCTGCTGTCGGCGTAGAATTCGCCGTCGTAGTTTGTGAGTTGGAATTCGTTCATGTGTTAATCCTCCTTGTTGATAAGCGTATATACGCCATTTTCGTATTGTAACGTGCAGCCAAGACTCATAGCGATCTTTTCTGCCACACGCCTGCTGTCGCTCGCCCCGCACATAAAACATTTTATCGTGCTTTCGGCTATTGAAGATTCTTTCGCCAGTTGTGCATATGTCAACCCATTTGTCTTTAAAAGTGTTTTGACATTTTGTCTAAAAACATTAAACATTTTTGTCACCTCCTCCAAAAATACTGTTATCCCATTGACAAAGGTTGATAAAACTGATACTATATATATGAAAGCGGTTCACATATTTCAAACTTAACCATATTGCCTGTACGGTGTGTTTGGTTGGAGTTTCATCAACCATGCTTATATTCTAGCATACATTTTTCCAACTGTCAAGCACTTTAGTTGATATTCCTCCAACTTTGTGACGTTTTCACAAATTTGGAGGAAGAATATGGACACATTAGACAAAATCATCAGTTTGCTGAACGAACAAAATCATCAGCAAAAAGAATTAACCGATTATTTGGGGTTGGAAAAAAGCACGTTTTCAGCTTGGAAAAACGGGAAGAGCTCATCGTACAAAAAATACCTTCCCGAAATAGCAAGTTTCTTCAAAGTATCGGTTGATGAGCTTGTGGGAACGGAAAGCAAAAAATCCATCGGCTTGGACGAAGCCTATTTCAGCCTGGCCAAAAGAGCGCAAAGCGAGGGCATCGCACCCGAGGATATCGAACTGGCAATAAACACAATTAAAGCTATGAGAAACAAAAACAAGGGGGAATAATTATTTATTATCTCAACAAAAAGCAACTATACAAATTAGTTGCAAATCTGAAAAAACAACTCGGCATAACACCTTCCGACTACCCGCTTAATATTTTCGAGGTTTGCAAAAACATAAGCAACGTCGAAATCGAAGCGGTACCTTTTGTAACGCCGGATCTCAGAGGGATGGTTTCGCTGGCCAGAAGCGACAAAGAAAACCATGTGATTCTTGTCAACAGCAATAAAAGCTTTGAAGAACAGAACTTCCACGGCTTTCACGAGCTTATGCATATCCCCACCGCAAACCAGCCCGGCACGATTTTGAGCTGTTATGAAAAAATCAAGCCTAATCAGGACGGATACCTCGAATGGCTCGCCAACGAAGGCGCGGCAGAGTTTACCGTGCCATACAAAAGCCTTCTGCCCATGGTCAAAGACGACGCTGAAAATATGACGAAGGGGTCGGGGACATGGTATTTTTGCGAAAAGACCGCCTCAAAGTTCAACGTTTCGCCAATAGTTATTCAGAACAGGCTCGAAACTCTTAAATACGAAACACACCAGTATTTAAAAGGGACTTCCCTGGATAGCATCGAGCTTCTCTCCAAGAGCAAGCAGGACAAAAAGGGAATCGTTATAAAATCGTTTGTTGAACTGGAAAACGAAAGGTTACTGCATATGTGGTTTCCTGCTATATGACATAAAGGAATAAACATGAAAAGAAACACTGCATATATCCTAGGCGCGATATGCCTTGTACTATTTTTCATAATAGTAGGCAGTACAAGGTCTCCGATCTCTCTTATAGCGCTCGCGGCGGGCATAGTTTTGTTTGTGACAGGCTCAAAAAGCGGCAAAAGAAAACAGACCGCAGGATCCTCCAAACACAAAACTACCACCCGAAATAACGCAAGCAATTTATCCATAAGAACAACGCAGTTCAACGAAACGCTGAACATCCTCGAAACCACCACGAACTGCGATACTTTTCTCGGCAGAATGGATTTTGCATATAAAATAGCGCTCGAAACCAACTCCGCAGACTGGCAGAATTACCTTAATAACAACGCAGTCCCCCTTACAACGGAGTTTATCGACCGTACAATCAAAAACGAGTTAGCAGAAATAAATAAACTTAAAACAGAAAACGGAAAGAAAAACAGATACGATCGCTTCAAAAATACAATGACATCGGCATTCAAGAGCAGCGACGCGTTTTACGCAAAGATTCTGCTCGGCTACCTTGCCGAAAAGCTCGACGCTATGGCTACGGCGCCGTCCCATACCGAAGCCCCGATCTCCCCGCCGGAGGAATACGAATCCCGATGGAAAGACGGCGTTTCCGAAGAAACATTCAGCAGGTTCGTAAGGGCAATATTCCTCAGCAACGCCCGCAGGGGGCTTGTGCTCGGAAACTCCCCCGACGATTACCCGCAATACTACAAATACGACCTCGACACGCCGCACCCCGAGCGACTGCACAAGCAGCTTATCGCCGAGGGATACCTCACCTACGCCGACACGAAAACGCAGCTCGAAAGCCGCACTATCCCCGAAATAAAGGCAATTCTTGCGGAATACTCCCTCCCCGTTTCGGGGAAGAAGGCAAGGCTTGTGGATACGGCTCTTTCGTGCATTCCCGAGGATGAACTGAAAAACAAACTCGGCGAAACAAAGCTTACCATGCTGACCGAAAACGGCGAGGAGCTTCTGAGTTTTGCGGAGGGATACGCCGAGCTTTTCCGCTGCGGCTGGGGGATATCGCTGGGCGAATACGAAAAATACCGCGAAAACGGCATACTCAATTTCTCCGAAGCCGCAGAATATATTCTATTGGAGCAGGATAAGAAACCGTCCTTTGCTACAAAACTGTATTTGGCGCAGCTTTATTACAAAAACAAGGACTATCCCCGCTCGCTTGCGTATTACATTCAGACCATGTATTTTGAAACCTGCAATTACGGTCACGACAACGTGATATTTGCCCCCGCAAACGCTGCTCGGATACATTCCATGAAGGAATATTTCACGGAGGATATGATTGCTAAATGCTACACAGATAACCCCCGAACACGCAGCAGCTTTTCCGAAAAAGAGTTCCGCGACGCAGTGTATGCGGCGTTGAATACGGACTAAAACAGAAAAATCCCCTGCCCGAAAGGACAGGGGAACGTCATAGGAAAGGAGCCGAAATGACCGCCGAAACCGTCGCGTGCTATTGCCGCGTATCCACCGAAAATCAGATAGAAAACTACTCCATCGACGAACAGAAAGAACGCCTCGAGGCATTCTGCAAGGCGCGGGGCTGGGCGAAGCCCGTGATGTTCGTCGACCCGGGCTTTTCGGGCGGAAACCTCGACCGACCCGCCCTGCGCAGTATGCTGGAACAGGTAAAGGCGGGAAAGTTCTCCGTCGTCTGCGTTTACAAGCTCGACCGCCTCAGCCGCTCGCAGAAAGACACGCTGTACCTCATCGAGGACGTGTTCAACAAGCTCGGCGTGAGCTTCGTTTCCGTCTGCGAAAACTTCGACACCTCCACCCCGTTCGGCAAGGCTATGGTGGGAATACTCTCCGTGTTCGCGCAGCTCGAAAAGGATCAGATAACCGAGCGCTTCACCATGGGGCGTATCGGCCGCGCGAAAAGCGGTCTGTTCCACGGCGGCGGAAATTCTCCCGTCGGGTACGACTACATTGACGGCAAGCTTGTAGTAAACAGGTTCCGCGCCGCGCAGGTGCGGGAGGTGTTCCGCCTGTTCGCACAGGGACACAGCGTCAACTCCATTCAGCGCGAAATGAATGAGAAATACGGCGGCTGGAGCAGCCACACGCTGGTTTACAACACCCTCAAAAACAGCGTTTACATCGGCATGGTCAAGTTCGGCGGAGCGGAATACGACGGCGAACACGAGCCGATAATCTCCCCCGAGGTTTACTATGAAACGCAGCGGCTGCTCTCGGAGCGCTCTGACGGGCGCACGGAGTTTCAGAAAAACCCCTTCCGCGCAGGCTTCATGCTGTCGGGGCTTGTTTTCTGCGGAAACTGCGGCGCGAAATATCACGGGAACCACGGCTGCTACAAGTGCTACTCCCGCGCCAAAAACAACAAGGAATATATCCTCGACCCCGACTGCAAAAACCCGAATATCCCCATCGCCGAACTTGACGATTTCGTCCGCGATGAGATCTCCCGCGCCGCCATAGACCCCGAACATATACTCGCGGATAGCCCCGCACCCCCCGAAAACGACCTGCGCGGAACAGTCACCGCAAGGCTCGCCGAAGTAAGGGAGCAGTCCGACAGGCTCATCGAATTATATCAGGCGGCGGATATCCCCCTCGAAAGCGTAACGGGGCGCCTGCGGGAGCTTGAGGCGGAGCGCGCACGCCTCGAACAGCAGCTTGCCTCCATGCCGCATATATTCATCGACCGCCGCCGCGAGTGGCTCGAACTGCTCAAGCACCGCGAATGCCTTGACGGCTCCGACGTCGCGGAACAGCGCGGATACGTTGCCGCCCTTGTCCGCAGGGTGACGGTCATGCCCGACAGGTCGGTCAAAATCGACTGGCGCGTGTGAGTATTCCCGTTGTTGCAAAATTGTACATTCTATTTGTATGGGCTTCGGCTGTAACGCCGCAGGCATCACCGGCTGCCGCATAATCGACAGCCGCCGCGAGCGACTTATCGCAATGCTTACGAACAGCTTCGTGCCGTGCAACGGCAGGTTCCCGATGATAATTACGATAATCTCGATTTTCTTTGTATCCGCTTCCGGATTCGGCGGGAGCGTCCTCTCCGCCGCAATGCTAACGGGGGTGATTATCCTCGGGGTCGCGATGACGTTCCTGATGTCGCGGCTGCTTTCCGCAACGGTTCTCCGCGGGGAGCCCTCCTCGTTCACGCTGGAACTTCCACCCTACCGTATGCCGCAGTTCGGAAAGGTTATAGTCCGCTCGCTGCTGGACAGAACCGTATTCGTGCTGGGTCGCGCGGCGGCCGTTGCCGCTCCTGCTGGACTTATCATTTGGCTGCTTGCTAACATCAGCGTGGACGGCACCGCTCTGCTGACTTATCTCACGCAATTTCTTGACCCGTTTGCGCGTTTCATCGGCATGGACGGAGTTATCCTCACGGCTTTTATACTGGGACTTCCCGCAAACGAAATTGTTATACCGCTGATAATTATGACGTATATGCAGCAGGGCAGCCTAACCGAACTCGCCCCCGCGCAGATGGCGGAGCTGTTCGCCGCAAACGGCTGGACAAATGTCACCGCAATATGCGTTATATTTTTTTCGCTGATGCACTGGCCCTGCTCGACTTCACTGCTTACGCTGAAAAAGGAAGCGGGCGGCTGGAAATGGGCGCTGCTCGGTTTCGCGCTGCCCACCGCCGCGGGAATGATACTCTGCGCGATAGTCGCGAACGGCGCGCGGCTGCTCGGGCTTTCGTGAGAATATTTCGCGCTGTTCTGCCGACAATACTGTAAAAACAAGAACGGAGCGGTAAAATGGGTATTGTCATTATCGCGGGAGAGTGCGGCGCGGCGGAGCTTTTCGGAACGATCTTCCCGCCGACGGGCACGATAAACGTGCTGGGAGGAGTTCACGCGCATTCCCCCGACAGCGTGATAATCATCGGGAAAAACGGAGCGGTCCGCGCCGAAAATTCCCTCGGTATTATTGTAAACGGCGATGACCCGCCGGAGGATATTCCGCATGGGATACAGCTTATCACCTGCGGGGTCGGGGCGAAAAATACGGTGTCGTTTTCGTCGCTGACGGATACGGAGATAACGCTTTCGCTGAATAGGAGCATGAATACCGCCGCGGGGAGGTGCGACCCGCTGGAGCTTCCAGTGAAAAGACGGGCGGGGATGGATGGGTTTTCGTATATGTCGGCGTTCGCAGCGGCATTGTTGCTGGGGTTGCTGCCGATGTGACGGATCAGCCTTTCGTCTTTGCGGCGCCCATACACGCGGTCGAGGTGTCAGCCTTTCGTCTTTATGGCGCCCATACACGCGGTCAAGGGGTGATCTCCCCATGGGGGAGGTGTCGCGAAGCGACAGAGGGGTTAGTTTGGCACAATACACAACATAATGGTTTAAGCATAAAGTGAACTGTTGTGCCAAACTAGCCGACAGACCGCACCCCTTGCAGGTCAATCAGACACGCGCTTCGCGCTTAGTCTTTGCAGCGCCCTCGTCGCCACCGCAGTGGCGAAAAGCCCCACGCCTATAAAATTTCGAGCAGTGAAAGCTATAAAATGGTGCGTTAACCCGACTTCCAAGGCGCTAAAGGGGGCGTGGGAGGTACAAACGGAACGTTTGTTCCGAAAACGTAAGAGTTTTGCCCCCACAGTCTGTTGTAAGTTACTGCCGTGTTGCCTTTGGCGTGGTTTCCGCAAAAAACTATTGAATCTATCCTCCGTTCCGCCTATAAATTCAACATAGTTTTCCCACAAACAAAAATCAAACCGCCCTCCCCCGCCGCCTACTCCCACCACAAACACAAACGCCCCCGACAAACCATCGGGGGCACTTGCATATTCAGGAGAGGATAAAACTTTCTTTTGTCCTATGTAATTATTATTCTACGTCCTGCAGGGCATCGTAGCCGCTTTCGCCGGTTCTGACCTTAACAACATCCTCAACATTGTAAACGAAGATCTTGCCGTCGCCGATCTTACCTGTGTAGAGGACTGCCTTCGCGGTTTCAACCACCGTTTCAACAGGAACCTTGCATACAACGATCTCTGTCTTGATCTTGGGAAGCAGGTGCGTTTCAACGGGAACACCACGGTAATACTCTGTAGAACCCTTCTGCATACCGCAGCCGAGAACGTTCGTTACTGTCATACCTGTGATGCCGATATTGGACATCGCGTTCTTGAGAAGCTCGAACTTCTCCTGCTTGCAGATGATGACGATCTTGGACATCTTCACGCCGTCTGTGGGAGTGTACTTCTTGTACTCAACGGGAACGGACTTCTCGGGAGCAGCAGGTGCCTTGAGGGTCTCAACTTCCTTCTCCTTGCCGGAGGTGGACATTTCAACATGCATAGAGGGGATAAAGTCTGCGTAAGAGGAGGGCAGGCCGTGCTCTGTTGCGTCCAGGCCAACAACCTCTTCGTGGCGGGAAACTCTCAGACCGATGGTCTTCTTGATGATGAGGAATGTGAGCCACATCGTAACACCTGTCCATGCGAGGATAGCAACCATGCCGAGGAGCTGTATGCCGAGCTGCTTGAAACCGCCGCCGTAGAACAGACCTGTGATGCCGTTCTGACCGTTGCCTGTTGCGAAAAGACCTACCGCGATGGTGCCCCAGATACCGTTGCAGAAGTGAACCGCAACAGCGCCGACGGGGTCGTCTATCTTGAGGACATAATCGAGAAGCCATACGCCGAAGCATACCAGTAAGCCGGATACAATGCCGATGATGATAGCACCGACGCAGTCGACATCCGCGCAGGGAGCTGTGATCGCAACAAGTCCCGCAAGAGAAGCGTTAAGGCACATCGAAACATCGGGCTTGCCGTGCTTGAGCCATGTGAATACCATTGTCGTGCAGGTTGCGATGGCAGGCGCTACCGTTGTTGTAAGGAAGATGTTTGCAAGGTAGCCTGCGTTTGTCGCAGCCGCGCCGTTAAAGCCGTACCAGCCGAACCACAGGATGAATACGCCGAGGGCGCCGAGGGTCATGGAGTGACCGAGGATAGCCTTGGGCTTGCCGTCCTTGTCGAACTTGCCGATACGGGGACCGACCATCTTCGCGCCGATGAGGGCAGTCAGGCCGCCGACCATGTGAATTGCCGCGGAACCCGCGAAATCAACGAAGCCGAGCTGTGCGAGCCAGCCGCCGCCCCAAACCCAGTGCGCTTCGATCGGGTAGATGATCGCACTGATGACGCCGGAATAGATGCAGTAGCTGAGGAACTTTGTTCTCTCCGCCATCGCGCCGGAAACTATCGTAGCTGCGGTAGCGCAGAAAACAAGGTTAAAGAAGAACTCCGCGCCGCGGTCGAAATCAGCAAAATTGCCGAGGATATCAAGAGTGGGGAGTCCGACAAGACCGCCGAGCGCGTCCTCGCCGAGCATAAGACCGAAACCTAAAAGGATGAAAACGACTGTACCGATGCAGAAGTCCATCAGGTTCTTCATTATAATGTTGCCGGCGTTCTTCGCGCGGGTCATACCAGTTTCGACCATCGCGAAGCCGCACTGCATGAAGAATACAAGTGCCGCACCGATAAGGTACCATATACCGTTTCCGTCGCCGACATTGAACATCGTCCTGTCTACGACCGTCTGAACAGCCGTCGTATCGACCGCCGCCTCAGACATCATTGTTAGAATTGCGTCCATAAAAGACCGCCCCTTTCGTAACCTTTTTTCGATTTTTTGCACAAGAGGCTATGACCGAAATTCTCGCCTTTGAGATCTTTCTGTCATAGCCTCTTTGCTATGGTCTTATTATACACAAATCAAGCTGAGTTGTCAAGGGATTTTTGCAATTTTTATTTTCAGAAATTGCATTTTGTAAAATTGCCCTAATCTAACCCCATAATTTCCCGAGCAGCTATGCAAACATCACAAATGAATTTATGCGTTGGCATATATTTCTTCCGAACAACGCAGGAAAACGGCGTTAAACCGTTTATTTATATAGAGTTTCTGTTATTTTTGCCAGAATGCGCGCGGGAATAATCGCGCTGTTTTTGCAGATAATACTTGCACATTCTTTCAAAAGGAGCTGATAACAAGCTATGAGCAGGAAAACCGAATGCTGTATAAAGAGCGCTGTCGCGGGAGTTATCGCGGGAAGTCTTGCATTTCTCGCGGTGAAATCACTCTGCGGGCGCCACTGTTTCCGCCGCATGACCGCCGCGAAGGCTTTTAAGATGATAGGCACGCTGATGGACGCGTTTTGAGGGTCGGTGCGGATATAATTTGTGGAAGAAAAGCACAATATCCATGATAATGCTACACGGCAGGTAAGTTTTTAACAGACTTTTTCGAGGAAGCCATGCTAAAGCTACACGGCAGTGATTTACAATAGACTGTGGGGGGAAAACTCTTACGTTTTCTGGACAAACGTTCCGTTTGTCCACCCCTAACCCCACACCCCCTTTAGCGCCTTGGAAGTCGGATAAACGCACCTGCTTTTTGCTACACTGCACGAAATTTTCTATGCGTGGGGTATTTCGACGTCTGCGGACGTCGACAAGGGCGCTGGTCTGTCGGTCAACCCCCTCTGTCGCTAAGGCGTAAAGCGTAGCCGTCGCACTGCGACACCTCCCCTATGGGGAGATCACCTTGACCTGCAAGGGGTGCGACCCCTTGACCGCGTGTATGTGTGGCTGAAAGACTAAACGTTGCACCGCTATCCCCCAAAAAATACGACCCCCGAAAACCTCGGGGGTCTATGTATTCTGTCCCCCGTCAATCGAGGAACACTCTTAAATTCTTACTGCGGGACTGCTGGCGCAGCTTTCTCAGCGCTTTCGCCTCAATCTGTCGTATACGCTCACGCGTGACCTTGAACTCCCTGCCTACTTCCTCCAGCGTATGCGCGCGGTCACTTCCTATTCCATAGCGGAACTTCAGCACGTCGCGCTCCCGCTCGGGCAGCGTATCCAGTGCCTTATTCAGCTCGTCGCGGAACACCGACTGCATCGCCGCGTCGATAGGCGCGGGCGCGTCCTCGTCGGGGATGAAATCGCCGAGGTAGCTGTCCTCTTCCTCGCCGACGGGCGCTTCCAGTGAAACGGGATCCTGCGCTATTCTTATTACCTCACGCACTCTCTCCGGCGCCATATTCAGTTCATTGGATATCTCGTCGATGGTGGGCTCATGACCATTCTTATGCAGCAGCAGGTTCTGCGCTTTCTTCACCTTGGAAATGGTTTCAACCATATGCACGGGGATACGGATGGTTCTCGCCTGGTCGGCTATGGCGCGGGTTATGGACTGTCTTATCCACCATGTCGCATAGGTAGAGAACTTATATCCCTTGGTATGATCGAACTTTTCGACCGCTTTGATAAGCCCGCTGTAGCCCTCCTGTATCAGGTCGAGCAGCGGCATCCCCCTGCCTACATAATGCTTTGCAATACTTACGACAAGCCGCATATTCGCAACGATAAGCCTGTCGCGCGCCGCCTGATTTCCCTGCGATATCTCTTCCGCAAGGCGTATCTCCTCCTCTGCGGTGAGAAGCGGTATCTTGCCTATTTCGCGGAGGTGTATCTTAACGGGGTCGTCCACGCCTACGCCGTCGTCGCCGTCGTCGTTGTATTCAAGCGCCTTGCTTAAATCATCCTCGACGGTGTAGTCGTCGTCTATCTTGATATTGTTTGCCTCGAGAAATTCGTTGAGCTTGTCTATATCTACATCGGTTTCATCAATAACGCTGTAAAGCTCCTTTGTGCTGAGCTTTCCTGTCTGTTTTCCTCGCTCGAGGAGCTCGTGAAGCTGGCTTTTTTCGTTTCCACTCATATATTTATCCTTTCAACAGGCAATGGCTTTTCTGACTTATATGTAATCACTCGAGATAATCCTTGAGCTTTCTGCTTCTTGTGGGATGGCGGAGCTTGCGGAGCGCCTTGGTTTCTATCTGACGGATACGCTCGCGCGTTACCTGAAATTCCTGCCCGACCTCCTCGAGCGTTCTCTGCCGCCCGTCTATCAGACCGAAGCGGAGGATTATAACGCGCTTTTCTCTTTCCGTGAGGGTATCCAGCACCTCGCCGAGCTGCTGCTTCAGCATACTGTTGCAGGCCTCGTCCGCGGGTGCGGGGGCGTCGTCGTCGGGGATGAAATCGCCGAGGTGGCTGTCCTCTTCCTCGCCGATGGGGGTTTCGAGGGACACGGGGTCCTGCGCTATCCTAATGATCTCGCGGACCTTATCGGTGGTCATGCCGAGGGACTGTGCTATCTCGTCCTCGCTGGGCTCGCAGCCGTTTTCATGAAGAAGCTGGCTCTGCGCCTTCTTGACCTTTGTGATGGTTTCGACCATGTGCACGGGGATACGGATGGTTCTTGCCTGATCGGCGATGGCGCGGGTTATAGACTGCCTTATCCACCATGTCGCGTAGGTCGAGAACTTGTAGCCCTTGGTATAGTCGAACTTCTCCACCGCCTTGATAAGTCCCATATTGCCCTCCTGAATAAGGTCGAGGAACTGCATTCCGCGGCGGACGTACTTCTTCGCAATACTTACGACAAGCCTGAGATTTGCTTCGCTGAGGCGCTTCTTTGCGTAAGGGTCTCCGGTCGCCATCCTTGCAGCGAGGTCTATCTCCTCCTCGGTGGTGAGCAGCGGGATACGTCCTATCTCCTTGAGATATAGCTTAACGGAGTCGTCCGCGAGCATTGCGTCGGCGTCGAAATCCGCGTCGTCGTCGCGGTCGGAGTAGTCGAGGATATTGTCGATATCAAGGTCTGCGTCGAAGTTATCAACGATCTTGATATTCATGCTGACTATTTTTTCAAATATGTGATTTATCTGATCTGCGTCGAAATTAAGTTCCTCAAGCGCGTCGGTTATCTCTTTCGCGGTGAGGCTGCCCTTGAGCTTGCCCTGATTAAACAGTTCCTCAAGAGCATTCGTAGTTGTCCCTGTGTTCTCAGCCATTATTTTTTCTTCTCCTTTAATTCCTGTGCCAGCCGCAGCATATCGTCGGCGGTCATGGACGCGGCGTCTTTTCTTCCCGCGTCGGCGCTGTACTCGTTGAGAGTTTTTATATAGTCTTTCAGCGCGTCGTTGTCGTAGGCGAGCATATCGTCGCTTACTATCGCCGTTATTCTTCCCATTTCGCCGCTCTCAAATTCTTCGTTGAAAAGGGAAATGTCAGGCGTGGTGCCGTTTCTGACCATCTTTACAAGATGTTCGAAAACTCTTTTATTAAAATCTGTAACAAAACCGCCCGATAATTTTTCGAGGATCCTGTCAAGTTTTTCGGGGTTATGATAGAGCGCGCAGATTATCCCGCGCTCCGCCTTTTCCTCCCGCGGCAGCTTGTACGCCTCGGGATTTATCTTGTCATTGTTCCGCGGGTGGATAAGTTCCCGTCGGAAATCCTTATCGCTGCGGCGCTTGCGGCGCTTTATCTCGCCGTCAACCGCGGTGCGTACGGTTTCCGCGGGGATATCTGACAGCCGCGCCGCCCGGGAGATATAGATGTTTCTGTCCAGCTCGTTGGTTATCCCTGCGAGGAAACCCACCGCCTTTTTTATGTACGCGGATTTTCCGTCCTCGGTCATCATATCCAGACCTGCGGTGAGCTTGTCCATCTCGAAATCGATCGCGTTTCCCGAGCTTTCGATAAGGTGCCCGAAAGCGTCCGCGCCGTATTTTTTGATGAACTCGTCGGGGTCCTTGGCGCCGTCCATTTTCAGCACCATGGCGCGTATCCCCACCTGCGCCAGCAGGTTTATGCCGCGGGTCGCGGCGGCCTGCCCGGGGGCGTCGGAGTCGTAGGAAAGGATAACGTTCTTCTTCCCCATCCGCGCGATGAGCCTTGCCTGCTCGGGGGTTATCGCGGTGCCCAGCGTCGCGACGGCGCTGTCAAACCCCGCCTGATGCATGGATATAACATCCATATACCCCTCGCAGAGAATAAAATAATCTTTCCTGGAATTTTTCGCGTAATTCAGCGCATAGAGCATCTCGCGCTTCTGAAACACCTTGGTTTCGTCGCTGTTGAGATACTTGGCGCGCTCGCCCTCTTTAAGGGCGCGTCCGCCGAAAGCCACGACGTTTCCGCGCTGGTCGAATATCGGGAACATAACGCGGTCGCGGAATTTATCGTACATTCTGTTATTGTTCCGCGCCAGCAGCGCGCCGTCCGCAAGGTCGTAATCCGAATACCCCCTGGAGCGCATATAGTAATGCAGGTCGTGGTAATCATCCGCCGCATAGCCCAGTCCGAAGCGCTTTATCGTGTGGTCGGAAAGGCCGCGCCTGCGGAGGTACTCAAGTCCCCGCGCGCCCTGCGGCGAGAACAATTTCTCATGAAAATACCGCCCTGCGACGCGGTTCATTTCATAAAGCTTCCGCCGCAGGACATCGCTTCCGTCCGCCCTGTCCTCGGGGAGGGACATTCCCGCGCGCTGCGCAAGGAATTTCACCGCCTCGGGATAATCGAGGTTTTCAATCAGCCGCACGAATGTAACGACGTCGCCGCCGGCATGGCAGCCGAAGCAGAAGAAGCTGTTTGTATCGGGGTAGAAAACGCAGGAGGGGCTGTCATCGGAATGAAACGGGCATTTGCAGGAATACCGCGACCCGACGCGCTTCAGCTCAACATAGCTCTGCGCCACGGAAATTATATCGTTGTTATCGCGGAGTTCCCGCAGGAAATCCTCCGAAAAAGCCATGTGACGCGCCTCCTGTGACCGTTTATGTTTTGATGTATCCGCCGTTCCAGCCCTTGGGAATGCAGAGCTCCTTGAAATAATCCACGGCGTAATCATCAGTCATGCCGCTGATGTAGTCGCCTATCGCCGTGGGGAGATCGTACCTGTCCGCAAGGGAACGGTATAGCTCGGGCAGCTTTTCGGGGTGCCCGCTGAAGTAATTGAAAAGATATTCGATTATATGTCCCGCCTTGTCCTTTTCGGCGATCGTCGGAGCCGCATGATACACATTTTCGAACATGAACGCCCGCAGCTCGTCATGCGCCTGTTTTACGACGGGATCCATGTGGATATTTTCGGCGCCGCCCTCCACAAGGGAACGCACCAGCGTGGTTATGCGCTGCGATTTCGTTTCGCCGAGAACTTCTATCGGACCTTTAGGCAGCATTTCCTGCTTGAGCACCCCGCCGCGTATCGCGTCCTCGATATCGTGGTTGATGTATGCGATCTTATCGCAGAAGCGCACCACCATACCCTCGCGGGTGTGCGGCGGCGACGCCTTTCCCGTGTGCCCGACTATTCCGTCGATGACCTCTTCGGTGAGATTGAGTCCCTCGCCGTCCCGCTCGATGACCTCCACTACCCGCCTGCTCTGCAAATTATGCGCAAAGCCGTTCGGCAGCAGCTCGTTCAGCACGCGCTCGCCGTCGTGCCCGAAAGGGGTATGCCCTAGGTCGTGTCCCAGCGCGATGGCCTCGGTAAGTATCTCGTTCAGCCCGAGGGCGCAGGCGACGGTGCGGGAGATCTGGCTTACCTCCAGCGTATGCGTCAGCCGCGTGCGGTAGTGGTCGGAATGCGGAATAAGGAACACCTGCGTCTTATGCTTCAGCCTGCGGAAAGCGTTGCAGTGGATAATCCTGTCGCGGTCCCGCTGGAAATCCGTGCGGAAGTCATCGGGCTGCTCGGGGCGCGCCCTGCCCTTTGTATCCTCCGACCTGCATGCAAATTCGCATAGTATCAGGCGTTCGTTCTGCATGGTGCGTTCGCGGGGAGTCATAGGCGTTCCTCCTTCTGTATGTTTCAAGGAAAATTCCTTCCTATTAAAATATACAGATTTCGACCCGCTTATACCTTTTTTGCCGACGAGATTTTATTTATTTTGTGCAAAATCGTAATTTAATTTTTGTGCAATTTTAACATCAATATTACCGTTGCAGCTATCAACTAATTTTTCGCAGAGCTTGTCCGCGTTTTCCTCGCGGATGAAAACGGTTATCCTTACGTTGTCTGCGAAATCCTCCCGACCGACCCGCGCGTCGAAATCAGCGAAAATCTGAGCCAGCCGCCCGTAAAGTCCGTAGTCCACCGCGATATCCACCTGCGCCGCCATCGCCATCTGCTTTATTTCCGCAGCGTCAACGGCGTCCTTTGCGCCCTTGGTGTAGGCGCGGACAAGTCCCCCCGCCCCGAGGAGAATGCCCCCGAAATATCGTGTGACAACGCAGCAGACGTCCGTCAGCCCCTCCTTGCGGAGCACCTCGTAAATAGGCACTCCCGCGGTGCCGCCGGGCTCGCCGTCGTCCGAATGGCGGACGGTATTGTTTTCGCGCAGGATATAGGCGTAGCAGTTGTGGGTCGCCTTTCTGTGCATGGCGCGGATGCGCTCCACGAACGCCACCGCCTGCTCCTCCGTCTGCACCGGGCAGAGATACCCGATGAATTCCGACTTCTTTTCAACAAAGCGCGCCTCGCACGCCGCCGCGATGGTCTTGTACTCCACTCTTACACCTCCGTAAACGCAAAAACTCACGCATAAAGAATATGCGTGAGTTCTGTGGTTTTGACTTAAAGCAATACCGTGGCAAATCGGCGCAGGGGACCACGCCATTCTCAGGGGATGAGAAATTACTTGCCCATGTTGTAGCGCTTCTTGAATCTGTCAACACGTCCGCCGGAATCAACCAGCTTCTGCTTACCTGTAAAGAACGGGTGGCACTTAGAGCAGATTTCTACTCTGATGTCCTTCTTGGTAGAGCGTGTTTCGATCTCGTTGCCGCAAGCGCATCTGATGGTAGTCGCTTCGTATGCGGGATGGATACCTTCCTTCATGATTGTCACCTCAATCCGTTTTATTTATCATTACAGTGTTTTATTATAGCACATTTTTTCCGAAAAATCAAGTGGTTTTTAAAACTTTTTATCAGAATCCCAGAATTTTCGTGAAATCAGCGGACAGAGCCTGCTGGAGCTTGACTGCCGCAGCCTTGTCTGCGCCCTTTGTGGTGTAGTAAACCTTGATCTTGGGCTCGGTGCCGGAGGGTCTGATGATAACGCTTGCAGCGTCGTCAAGGCTGAATGTGATAACATCGGACTTGGGCAGGGTGATCTTCTCGGTGGTGCCGTCTGTGTTGGTCTTTACGCCGGACTTGTAATCCGCAACTGCGATGACCTTTACGCCGCCGATGGTCTTGGGGGAGTTCTCACGCAGACCCGCCATGATCTCCTTCATGCGCTCCATGCCGCTTGCACCCTCGCAGGTGAAGTTCTCAAGCTTGTTGAAGTATACGCCGTACTCATCGTACATACGCTTTCTTGCCTCGATGAGGGAGATGCCCTTTGTACGGTAGAACGCCGCCATCTCGCAGATAAGCATGGAAGCAACTACTGCGTCCTTGTCGCGTACATAACCGCCCGCAAGGTAGCCGTAGCTCTCCTCGAAGCCGAAGATGTAGCGGTTTTCCTCGCCCTTTGCCTCGAGGAAGCCGATCTGCTCGCCGATGAACTTAAAGCCTGTGAGCACTTCGCGCAGCTCAACGCCGTACTTCTTGCAGATAGCCTTTGTGATATCGGTGGTTACGATGGTCTTAACGGCAACGGGGTTCTCGGGCATTGTGCCGAGAGCGATGCGTTCCTTGCAGATGTATTCGAGAAGCAGCGCGCCGACTTCGTTGCCGGTGAACAGCTCGTAGTGGTCGCCGTCGGGAACCGCGATACCTACGCGGTCGCAGTCGGGGTCGGTGGCAAGCAGCAGGTCGGGCTTTTCCTTTTCGCAGAGGTTAAGACCGCACTGGAGAGCCTCCTGTATCTCGGGGTTCGGGAACGGGCAGGTGGGGAAATGTCCGTCGGGGTTCTCCTGCTCGGGAACAACGACTACGTCCTTAACGCCGATCTCCTTGAGTATGCGGCGAACGGGCTTGTTGCCTGTGCCGTTGAGGGGGGTGTATACTACCTTCAGGCCGCTGGAAGCAACGAGGTCGGTGTGCAGGCCCTGCTCGCGGACCTTTGCGATGTATGCGTCGATAACGCTGTCGGCGATGTAGCTTACGGTGCCGTCTGCAACTGCCTTTTCGAAATCCACGGACTTAACGTCGCTGAAGATGTCAAGGCTGTTTATCTTCTCGAGAACTGCGTTAGCCGCCTCAAGCGTGAGCTGGCAGCCGTCTGCGCCGTATACCTTATAACCGTTGTACTTAGCGGGGTTGTGGGAAGCGGTGACAACAATACCCGCGCCGCAGCCCAGCGCTCTTACTGCCCAGGAAAGCATGGGAGTGGGCATGAGTTCCTTATAAATATGTACCTTGATACCGTTTGCAGCGAGGACCTCAGCGGCGCTCTTTGCAAAATAATCGGACTTTATTCTGCTGTCGTATGCGATGGCAACGCTCTTTTCAACGCCGCCGGTCAGGATGTAGTCCGCAAGACCCTGTGTAGCCTTCTTTACGGTGTAAACGTTCAGTCTGTTTGTGCCCGCGCCGATAACGCCGCGCAGACCGCCGGTGCCGAACTCAAGATCGCGGTAAAAGCGGTCGTTCTTAGCTTCCTCGTCGTTTGCAACACTTTCGAGCTCTGCCTTGAGGTCGGGATCAGCCACAGCCTTTTCCAGCCACAGGTCGTATAATTTCTGTATATCTGCCATTAGTTGTGTCCTCCTTGAAATGAAATATCGCATGGTTATATCTTTAATCAAAAAAAGACATAGTTATGCCCTTAATCAAAATTAATTATATCACATTGTTAAAAAAAATGCAAGTGCAAATGCGATGTTTTTTTGATATTGAGCTATATAGCTGTCATATCGTGCATTATTTCATAAATAATGCATTATATGCTATTGTAAAATGCGCCGCGGCATGGTATCATTCAGATACAAACAAAAAAACTACGAGGTGACTTTTATGGCTAACCCTTATCTTCCCCGATGGGAATACATCCCCGACGGCGAGCCCCGCGTATTCGGCAACAGGATATACGTCTACGGCTCCCACGACCGCGTGAACAGTATTGATTTCTGCGACGATAAGCTCAAAGTATGGAGCGCACCGCTCTCCGACCCGAACAAATGGATATGCCACGGCGACTGCTTCCGCACCGTCGACGGCGAAACGCCCTCCAACGTCGACTGGACGGACAATCTGCTCTTCGCTCCGGACGTTGTGGAGCGCGACGGGAAATATTATCTCTACGCCTATATCGTCGGCGCGAAGGGCTGCATCGGCGTAAGCGACAGACCCGAGGGACCCTTCAGGCTGCTTTCCAAATACAAGTACGATATTCCTAACCACTACGACGACGGAACATTCATCGACCCCGGCGTGCTGGTTGACGACGACGGGCGCGTGTACATCTACTGCGGATATCAGGGCAGCTACATGGCGGAGCTTAAGCCGAATATGTACGAAGTTGTGGACGGCTCCTACAAGCTTGATATAATACCCACCGCCGAGCCGCACCGCTTTTTTGAGGCGTGCTCTCCCCGCAAGGTCGGTAATAACTATTATATGATCTATTCCCCGCAGACAGGCAGCAGGCTGGACTACGCGACCTCCGACTCCCCCACGGGACCGTTCACCTACCGCGGCACCATCGTCGACAACGGCGTTGACTACCCCGGCGGAAACAACCACGGCTCCATCTGCAACATCAACGGGCAGTGGTACATTTTCTATCACCGCATGACTAATGGCACCATCATGTCCCGCCGCGGCTGTGTTGAAAGGATAGAGATACTCCCCGACGGCAGCATTCCGCAGGTGGAGATGACCTCCCTCGGCTTTGAGGAAGCCCTCGACCCGTATCAGCCCACCGACGCGGACACCGCCTGCTATCTTACCGGCGGCTGTCTGATTACCGAGCGGGATATTTTCGAACGCCCCATAACCGCTGTCACCGATGGCTGCGTGATGGGATGGAAATACTTCGACTTCGGCGACGACGACGCTTCCGCATGGATGGGGCTGCGGATAAAAATACGCGGGCTCGGCTGCAGGGGCAGGCTCCGCGTCTACGCGGATTCCCCAGACGGCGAGGAGATAGGCTGCGCGGAATTCGGCAGCGGCGACGCGGTGCTCTCCACCAAAACCAAGCTGCTCAAGGGCCGCCACGCGATATTCTTCAGGGCGGAGGCAGGCTACGAGGGCTGGTTTGCGGACAGCATGAAAGGAAGACACCTGCTTGAACTTGAAAAATTTGTGTTTATAAAGTAGTATATAAAATGAAAATTTTTTCACAATTGAGAAACCACTTGCTTTTTAAATAATGTTGTGTTATAATACAGACTGCAGGAACAGAAGTTTCTGCAGTCTTATTCTACTGTCTGACGTCGGAAACCAACCTCCTCTCAGACAGTCAGCACAGGCATACAGGAGGAATCGATATGTTTAACAACCGTACAGAAAGCGGCAGAAACAATATTGCCGGCATCAGAATGCAGCAGCTTCGCAAGCTTCGCAGGCTTTCGCAAAGACAGGTATCCGAAGGTCTTGCAGAAATGGGTCTTGTAGTTGACAAAAACGCTGTCCAGCGTATGGAATCGGGTCAGCGCTTCATCACCGATATCGAACTCGGCACCATTGCCAAGTATTTCGGTATCACCATAGAAGAGCTTTTACTGCTCAAGTAAAACATAATGCCGCCGCATGAAATGTGCGGCGGTTTAGTTTATTGAAAAACATTAAAATTTCCGCGTAGCGTATTAAAAGTTTTCGATCCAGCCTTTTCCAAAAGGCTGGCGGGTCAAGGGCAGCGCCCTTGTCGCCGTCCGCAGACGGCGAAACTCTCCCGACTTCCAAAGCGCTAAAGGGGGCGTGGGGGGAAAACAAGAGTTTTCCCCCCACAGTCTGTTGCAGTTTACTTCCGTTTTGATTTTTAGACAAACTGCGCCGCGCAGGTTTCCCCGCGCGGCGCGCCGTTATTTCAAAGATGAATTACATCTCTACCGCAAGTCCCTCTGCGCTTCTTACCTTGAAGTTCTTTGCGGAGCCCTCGGCTGTTACCTTGATGGTGTTGCCGTTTCTTACAGCCCTGATGGTCAGGACCTTGTTGGATTCTGTATCGTATATTGCTGTTTCTGCGGTCTTGCCGTCCTCAAGCTGGTAGATAACGATGTCCGCATTCTCTGCGTAATCGTACTCGAAGCCGCGCTTGAAGTCGCCGTAGGCTACGATGCTGTTGGGCTTTGCGAGTACAGGCATGGAGAAGTAGTCGTGCTTTGTGGTGTACCACTTGCCGCCGTCAAATACTTCGCCGGTCTGTATATCTGTCCACTTACCCTCGGGAACATAATACTGCGCGATGCCCTCTTCGTTGAATACGGGAGCCACCAGCAGATCATCGCCGAGCATATACTGTCTGTCGAGGTTGCGGCAAGCGGGATCGTCGGTGTAATCAACGACCATTGCACGCATCATCGGGATACCTGTTTCGTGGGTCTTGTGCGCCTGAGTCCAGAGGTAAGGCATCAGCTTGCCCTTGAGCTTTGTCCAGTGGCGGAGAACATCGCAGCTCTCCTCGTCGAAGTTCCACGGAACGCGGTAGGAGCTGTTGCCGTGCAGTCTGGAGTGGGAGGACATAAGGCCGAACGCGCACCATCTCTTATAGAGGTCGGGAGTACCCTGCGCCTCGAAGCCGGAGATATCGTGGCTGAAGTAGCCGAAGCCGCTCATGCAGAGAGAAAGTCCGCCGCGGAGAGTCTCCCACATGGATTCGTAGTTGGAGAAGCAGTCGCCGCCCCAGTGTACGGGGAACTTCTGTCCGCCGACGGTCGCGGAACGCGCGAACAGGCACGCCTTGTCCTTGCCGTAATATTCTTCAAGCACCTCGTAAACAGTTCTGTTGTAGAGGTAGGTGTAGTAGTTGTGCATCTTGTAGGGGTCGCTGCCGTCGTAGTATACAACGCCCTTGGTGGGGATACGCTCGCCGAAGTCGGTCTTGAACGCATTTACGCCCATCTCGCAGAGCGCGCGGAGCTTGCCCTTGTACCACTCGCGGGCAGCGGGGTTGGTGAAGTCAACGATAGCCATGCCGGGCTGCCACATATCGCCCTGCCATACGGAGCCGTCGGTGGTCTTGAGGAAATAGCCGCCCTTTACGCCCTCGTCGAACATGGTGGAGCGCTGCGCGATGTAGGAGTTGATCCAAACGCAGATCTCGAGGCCCTTTGCCTTCAGGCGGGTGAGCATTGCCTTGGGGTCGGGGAACATTCTCTTATCCCATGTGAAGTCGCACCAGTTGAATTCCTTCATCCAGAAGCAGTCGAAGTGGAATACCTCCAGCGGGATATCGCGCTCCGCCATGCCGTCGATGAAGCTTGTTACGGTTGCTTCGTCGTAGTTGGTGGTGAAGGATGTTGTGAGCCACAGACCGAATGTGTAAGCGGGGGTAAGCGCAGGCTTGCCGGTGAGGTCTGTATATGTTGTGAGGACATCAGCGATGTTTGCGCCGCCGATCACGAAATACTCAAGATGCTCGCCCTGAACGGAGAAAGCTACCTTGGAAACGGTTTCACTTGCGACCTCGAAGTTAACCTTTTCGGGGTGGTTTACGAACAGGCCGTAGCTGTTGGAGGAAACATAGAACGGGATGGACTTGTAGCTCTGCTCGGAGGATGTGCCGCCGTCGTTGTTCCAGACGTCAACGGTCTGTCCGTTCTTAACGAAGGTGGAGAACTTCTCGCCGAAGCCGTAGATGCTCTCGCCGACGCTGATATTCATCATCTCGCGCATTACGCCGCACTCTGCGGTTTCCTCGTGCGCGAAGAAAGGCTTCATCTCGTCGTCCGCCATGCGCTCGTTGGTCTTCCACTGCTCCTCAAGTATATAGGAGGTGGTGCGCCAGCCCTGCTTGGTCATCAGTCTGCCGTCGTAGTAGTACTTGATGTCCCACGCGCCGCTCTTGGGGATGACAACCTTTGTCTTGCCGGAAACGAGCTCGAAAGCGCCTTCCTTTTCGGTGATCTCGGGCTTGAAGTTCTTATCCTCGTACAGCTCGAAGGAGGGAGCCTTTGTAACTCTGCCCTTGAAGTGGTCGATAGTTACCTTGATAGTGTTCTTGAGGGTGGAAGTGAATGTGATCTCGAGAACGGGGCCGCCGAGGGTCATGCCGCGGTTGCCGATCCACTGGTTGGTGGCGAGCACGTTCACGGATGTTTCGTCAGCGGTAACTTCGTAGATCTGTGTTGCGTAGTTAACGCCGTAGCCGGGCTTGTTCAGCCAAAGTCCGTCTGCATACTTCATTGATAAGTACCTCCGTTAAGTTAAAAATTATTTTTGTTAACATTACATAAGCCGCTCCGCTGCCGCGTTTATCATAATAATACCAAGCGCCGCAGGAGAGCCGCCGCCTAAATCCGGGCGCATTTCGCAGGTAGATTAACCTAAAGCAGGGTAATCGTTTACAGCACCTTGCAGAAACACACGCCGTATTTATCCGACAACAATATTCTAGCATAATTTTTTCATAATTTCAAGGGGTATTGCGGAATATTTATTATAAACATACTCGCAGGAATTATAACGATAGTGCCATAAGGAGCGAGGGGGCGCTGACGGGGTAAGATGAGAATGGCGGTATATCGTATGGGAGGTATATCAAAAAAGTCAAAACGGCGGAATATTTTTGATAGACTGTGGGGTTTAGCTTTGCCATCACGGCGGGAACTTTGCGATAGACTGCGGGGCTTGGGTTTGCCATCACGGCAGGGACTTTGCAACAGACTGTGGGGGCAAAACTATTGTTTTTCCCCCACACCCCCTTTAGCGCCTTGGAAGTCGAATAAACGCACCTGCTTTTTTGCTACACTGCACGAGATTTTACAGGCGTGGGGCTTTTCGCCACTGCGGTGGCGACGAGGGCGCCGCCCTCGACCTGCAAGGGGTGTGACCCCTTGACCGCGTGTATGTGTGGCTGAAAGACTAAACGCTTCCCGCAAAAGCAAAACCGCAGAGCATTATGCCCTGCGGTCTACAATTACACATTCGTCATGCCGCTATAAGTGCGCAATATATCCTCCGCGATATCCCTCTGCGATCTCCGCGAATCCATCGCCAGCTTCTGAATATGTCTATGCGCCTGCTTTTCCGTCAGATTAAGATACTCGATAAGGCAGCACTTCGCGCGGTCTATCACCTTGAAATCATCAAGCTGCTTCGAAAGCTCGGTTTTTTCCCGCTCAAGGCGGTGCATATTCTCCCTCGCCACCACCGCGAGCCTTATCGTCTGCACCAGCGTGCTTTTCGTGAACGGTCTGCCCAGGACAAACGCGCCCGTGAATTTTATGCGGTTCTGCACATCATCCGCGATATCCATTTTCGCAAGCACGATGATGCACGCCTTTGTCCTTTTGCAGACCTCCGCAGCGTAATTCAGCCCGAACTCGCTGCGCAGCGGCGTTGAAATTATCACCACGTCGTATTCGCTCATATCCGCCGCTTCCGCCTCTTCATCGGAAAGGCATGGGGTGATTTCCGCGTTAAGCTCTGCAAGCGCCGCGGAGATACCCTCGCAGGTATCCGCGCTTCGGGCGTTTATAAAGATCTTCATGTAAGCGCCTCCCTTTTATTTCCGCGCCATTGCGGAGAATGGGGTCAGTTATTTACATAGAGCTGCTTATAGGGCGACGCGGAGTTCGGCGTGAGTTTATAGAACTTCGAGCCGAGCAGCTCGTCGGAGCTTCCGCCGAAATGCTTTACGAAACGGTCGATATAGTGTCTGATGGATTCCTTTTCCTCAGCAGTGGCTTCGGTGCAGCATACCTGGACCGGCAGGCCCTTCGGGGCGGTTTCGCTGCGGATGAACATTTCTCCGCCGTGCATTCCCGTTCCGCAGAAATGACCCACGGGGCAGCCCTCGGTACCCAGACCGAGCACGATGATGATTCCGCCCGCCTGATATTCCCCGAGAAAATCGCCGACCTTGCCGCCGATAACGATGGTCGGAAACATTTCCTTGTAGCTCTTCATATGAATGCCCACGCGGTAGCCTGCGTTGCCCTGGACATATATTTCGCCGGAGCGCATCGCATAGCCCGTGGTGTCGCCGCAGTTGCCGTGAACGATGATAGCGCCGTCGTTCATGGTGTCGCCGATGGCGTCCTGTGCGTTGCCGTGCACGATTATCTTCGAGCCGTTGAGATACGCGCCGAGGGCGTTGCCGGGTGTGCCTTTTATAAGTATCTCCTTGCCGGACATTGCGTCGCCGATATAACGCTGGCCGAGCACGTTGTCTATCTCGAACTTCTCCTCGGAGCTTTCTCTTATCATTTTATTAAGCTCGGAGTAGCCTATGCCCTTTGCGTCAATTTTCATCTTACTATTCCTCCCAGCTTCTCTTCCCGTCTTGCCTTGCCGAACATCATCATCTGCGGCTTCTCTTTCAAGAGCTCCATGTCGACATCCGAAAGGTTGATTTTCTCTTTTATCATAGAAGTGTAGATACCCGCGCGCTTTACGTCGCCCATAAGGATAAAGCCCTTAAGCAGGCCATCCTTGAACACCAGCTTTTTATAGGTATTCTCGGTTTCCTCGACATATTCCTCGCCGTCGTAGCTGCCTGCGGTGATTATGTGCAGTCCGAAGAAGCCGATGGCGTTCATGGGTATCGCGTTAACATAGTAGGTTTCCTGCCCCGCCATGTTCTTGCCCGCAACTTCGCCCTGCATATACGCGTTCGGGAGCAGCGCAAGGATCTTATCCGTATCGGAGGAAGCGTCGTGGCTGACGGTGCAGTCGCCCGCGGCGTAAATATCGTCCAGCGTGGTTTTCTGTGTAAGGTCGCAGATGATACCGCGCTCCACCTTGCCGCCCGCGTCGGAAACAAGCTCTGTATTCGGACGGACGCCTACGGCGATTATAACCATATCGAAATCCACCGTCATGCCGTTTTTGAGCTTTGCGGAATGCTCGCTGAATTCATCAACGGAGGTTCCGAGGATAAAGCGCGTGCCCTTGCTTTCGATGTGCTTCTGCATTTTCGCGCCGGCTCTTACGTCGAGGATAGAAGGGAGTATTCTGTCCGCCATATCAACGACGGTGATCTCAGCCTTGTATTCGTTGAGCGCTTCCGCCGCCTTCAGACCGATAAGACCCGCGCCGATTATCAGCACCTTCATGCCCTCGCGGACTTCCGCCTTGATAGCCTTTACGCTGTCATAGGTCATGAATGTGTGATAGCTTATCTTGTCAAGACCGTTCATCGGCGGCACGAAAGGCTTCGAGCCTGTTGCCACCATCAGTTTGTCATAAGCGACGGCGCTTCCGTCGTCGAGGACTACTTTCTTCACCTCGGGGTCTATCTTTGTTACCTTATGACCGAGCACGGTTTCGACGTTGTTCTTTTCGTAGAAATCCGGCTCGCGGTAGAAAATGTTCTTGTCGTTCACCTTTCCCATCAGCCAGTAGGAGATGAGCGGGCGGGAGTAGGTGTGGTATTTTTCATCGGAAATGACGGTGATCCTGCCCGTCTTGTCTATCTCACGGATGCCTGTGATGGTTCCGACCGCCGCCGCGGAGTTTCCTATAATAACGTAGTTCATATCCCGTCACCTCATCTTTCTTCGTAAACGATAGCCTTGTTGGGGCAGCCCTTTACGCAGGCGGGCTCGCCGTTTCCGTTGGAAAGGCAGAGGTCGCATTTGCGGATTTTGTGCCCCGCCTCGTCGATTACGATGGCGCCGTAGGGACATGACAGAACGCAGGTGTAGCAGCCTACGCAGCGCTCCTCATCGCAGACGATAACGCCGTCCTTTACGGAGAGCGCGCCGGTGATGCAACCCTTTACGCAGGGATGCGCGTCGCAGTGGCGGCACTGAACCGCGAAGTTTATGCTGCCGCCCTCCTCCACCTGAACGCGGGGGATGGGCTTCTTTCCGCTGCCCTTGAATGCCTTTACCATATCGGGTGCGCCGCTGTTTGCCGCCGCGCAGTGGAACTCGCAGAGGTGACAGCCGAGGCACCAGTCCTCATTTACATATACCTTTTTCATGTTATCCGTTCCTTTCGCCTCTTATTCGCCCGCGTGCTGTATACCGAGGATGTCCAGTTCCTTCTGGTTAAGGCCGAGCCCTCTCAGCATAAGTCTGTTGCCGCGCAGTGCCTCGATGGAGTTGATACCCATGCCGCCCATCATTTCCTTTATCTCGTGATCCCATGCGTGAACAAGGTTCACAAGGCGGTGGGTGGCTATCTCGGGGTTAAGGCGCTTTACAAGGTCGGCGCGCTGGGTAGCTATGCCCCAGTTGCACTTGCCCGTGTTGCAGCTTCTGCACAGATGGCATCCCATCGAAAGCAGAGCCGCCGTTGCGATATATACTGCGTCGGCGCCGAGCGCAATTGCCTTTACGACATCCGCGCTGGAACGGATAGAACCGCCGACTACTATGGAAACATCGTTTCTTATACCCTCATCGCGCAGGCGCTGGTCAACGCTGGCGAGGGCAAGCTCGATCGGGATACCTACGTTATCCCTTATTCTTGTGGGAGCGGCACCCGTGCCTCCGCGGAAGCCGTCTATTGCGATGATATCCGCGCCGGAGCGTGCAACGCCCGAAGCTATCGCCGCGATGTTATGAACCGCCGCGATCTTAACGATAACGGGCTTTTCCCAGTTTGTCGCTTCCTTGAGTGAGAGGACGAGCTGGCGCAGATCCTCGATGGAATAGATGTCGTGGTGCGGCGCGGGGGAGATAGCATCCGTGCCCTTGGGTATCATACGGGTGCGGGAGATCTCATCGTTTATCTTCATTCCGGGAAGATGTCCGCCGATACCGGGCTTTGCGCCCTGTCCCATTTTAATTTCTATCGCGGCGCCCGCGTCGAGGTATCCCTTGAAAACGCCGAAACGTCCCGAAGCTACCTGCACTATCGTGTTGGGGCCGTATTTGTAGAAGTCCTGATGAAGTCCGCCCTCGCCTGTGTTATAATAGGTGCCCAGCTCGTGCGCAGCCCTTGCGAGGGATTCGTGCGCGTTCTTGCTGATGGAGCCGAAGGACATTGCCGAGAACATGATAGGCGTATCAAGCTCGAGGTACGGGGTCTTTTCGAAATGAGCGTTGCCCTTGTCGTCGTAGGTTATGCCCTGATTTTTCTTGCCGAGGAACGTTTTTGTTTCCATCGGCTCGCGCAGCGGGTCGATAGGCGGGTTTGTGACCTGCGATGCGTTCAGCAGTATCTTGTCCCAGTATACGGGATAATCCTTCGGGTTGCCCATCGCGGAGAGGAGAACGCCGCCGCTCTCAGCCTGCTTGTAAACCTCGTCCATAACGCCCTGAGTCCAGTTGCCGTTCTCGCGGAACTTGTTCTCGTTGGGCTTTATCTTTATCGCGTGGGTCGGGCAAAGACATACGCATCTCTGGCAGTCCACGCAGGTCATGGGGTCTGCGACCATCTTATCCAGCTCGGGGTCGTATTTATGTACTTCGTTAGAGCACTGGCGCTCACAGACGCGGCACTTTATGCAGCGGTCGGGATCGCGCACTACCTCAAAAAGAGGGTTCATGAAATTTATAGCCACTGTTTATTCCACCTTTCCGATCACTTGTCAAGCGTTACGATGATAGGCTCGCCGCCGCGGGGACTCCATATTCTGTCGACGTCGGGGCACATCGTTCTGATGGAACATTCCTCCGACGAAACATATACGGTATCTCCCTTTTCCGCCGCGACCATGCTGCGGAGCTTCAGGCGGTCGTTGAGCGCCATGATGCCGTTGTTGAAGCCAAGGATTATCGAGAAAGGTCCTGTTATGAGCAGGCTCGAATAAACATTTCTGAAATGACGTATCTTCGCCGTTTCCTCGGGGCTGAAGCAGCCCTCGTCAAGTTCGCTCCAGAACGGGGACGCAATGACCTTTGCAACGTCCTCGAGGGGCATTTTAAGGCGGCGGTTAAGATAGTCGATTATGTATGTGATGACCTCCGTATCGGTCAGCAGGTTGCACTTGTATCCGAACATTTCGATGAAGCGCCTGTTTGCGTCATAGGAGGAGATCTCGCCGTTATGCACTATCGTGTAATCCAGCAGCGCAAACGGGTGAGCGCCGCCCCACCAGCCGGGGGTGTTCGTGGGGTAGCGGCCGTGGACTGTCCACGCCCAGCCGTCGTATTCCTCGAGGCGGTAGAAATCACCGACATCCTCGGGGTAGCCGACAGCCTTGAAAACGCCCATGTTCTTTCCGCTGGAGAAAACATACGCGCCGTCAATAACGTCGTTTATCTTTATAACGCAGCGCGCAACGTATGTGCGCTCGTCAAGCTGGCTCTCCTGGAGCTTTGTGGGGAGCGGGTTCACGAAGTAGCGCCAGATAAGCGGCTCGTTGGTTATGTTCGGGTGCTTTCTGGTGGGTATTCTCGAAAGGTTGATGACATCGAAATGCCTGTCGATGAACGCCTCCGTCTTTATGCGTGCCTCGTTGGTGTCGTAGAATACATGGAACGCGTACTGATCCTTGTATTCGGGGTAAATCCCGTAGCCCGCGTATCCGCCGCCAAGACCGTTGGAACGGTCGTGCATACAGGCGATGGAGTTGACGATAACGCTGCCGTTGGTCCTTCTTCCGCTTCTGTTTATAAAGCCCGATATTGCGCAGCCCGCGGGGATCCTGACCTCTCCCTCTTTCTTTAACATAAGCTCACTCCTTAAATGTTCTGCCGCATTCCTCTCTCCGCGCCCGCGCAACGGACATCGGTGTGAAATTTCAGCTTTAATTTGCCCCGCCATATAATTTACCGCCGGGGCGCTTTCCGCGCAAACCCGCTTGTGCCATGGCACAAGTAAATTAAGCTGGGGCTGATCAACAAGGTTATTATATCACCTTCGCACTCACTTGTCAAGCGTTTTTGCAAGAATATTTTTTTAAACTTTCATTTTGGGTGTTTCTTAATTACAGATGCAGATATTTATAACTATATTTTACAGCAAAATCTTCCGCATTTATCCGCATTTTCCGGAATGCGAGGCGCAGGCGCGGACGGATATGTATTTTTTGCAAGAATACAGCCGCCGCAGTTTCAACTTTTTCGGCGATTCAGACAAAATCGCTTTTATGCAAATAAATTTTGAGTATTTGCGGAATTGCACTTGAAAAACTGCCGAAAATAGGCTATAATAATATGGTATTGAATAAAACAGGGACAGCGCAGTTATGACGTCCCTGTCAAATAAAAGAAAGGAAATCTCCATGGCTATTGAACTGAAAACCATTCAGCACCTCTGCGAGCTGAGCAAGCTCAACTACGACGAAGCAGGGCTTGAAAAGGTTATGGGCGAGATGGGCGATATAATCGACCTTATGGACGAGATCAAGAGCTTCGACCTGACCTACGACGACACCAAGGACAACAACAGCATTAAATTTGAGAACACCCGCGACGATATCGCGCAGCCTTCTTTCCCGACGGAAAAGCTGCTTCAGAACGCCGAAAACACCGACGGCTGCTACGTTGTGCCCAAGGTTGTGGAATAAGGAGGAACGCTCATGGATCTTACACGCGCAAAGATACGCGACCTGCGCACCGCGCTCGATACAAAGCAGATCGGCGCTGCGGAACTCTGCGACGAATATTTAAAGAAGATAGAAGCGAAGGACGGCGAGATACAGTCCTTCATCACCGTCACCCGCGACAAGGCGATGGAGCAGGCTGCCGCCGCTCAGAAGCTCATCGACGAGGGCAGGGCGACCGCGCTTACCGGCATCCCGATCGCAATCAAGGACAACATCTGCATCGACGGCGTAAAAACCACCTGCGCAAGCCGTATGCTTGAAAACTTCATCCCGCCGTACAACGCAACGGTCATCGAAAAGCTCAACGCCGAGGGCTATGTTCTCCTCGGACGCACCAGCATGGATGAATTCGCGATGGGCGGCTCCACGCAGACATCTGCTTTCGCAAAGACAAAGAACCCCTACAACACCGAGTGCGTGCCCGGAGGTTCTTCCGGCGGCTCCGCGGCAGCGGTTTCCGCTTCGTTTGCGCCGGTTTCCCTCGGAAGCGATACAGGCGGCTCCATCCGCCAGCCATCCTCTTTCTGCGGCGTTACGGGTATAAAGCCCACCTACGGAAGAGTTTCCCGCTACGGTCTTGTGGCTTTCGCAAGCTCGCTTGACCAGATAGGCCCCATCGCAAACGACGCCCGCGACTGCGCGACGGTCCTCAACGCCATCTGCGGCGCAGACCCCCACGACGCAACATCCGCCCGCGTTGCCGTGCCCGACTTCACAGAGAAGCTGGGTCAGCCGATAAAGGGCATGAAGATAGCAATGCCCAAGGAGTTCTACTCCGACGACATCGACGACGAAGTAAAGCAGTCCGTCGTTAACGCCGCAAAGGCTCTCGAAGCACAGGGAGCACAGCTTATCGACTGCTCCATCCCCGGGCTGAAATACGCCATCCCCGCGTACTACCTCATCGCCTGCGCGGAGGCTGCTTCTAACCTCTCCCGCTTCGACGGCATCAAGTACGGTTTCCGCGGCGAGGGCAGAACATTCGACGAGCTTATCCGCGACAGCCGTTCCCGCGGCTTCGGCGAGGAAGTAAAGCGCCGTATCCTGCTCGGAAACTACGCGCTCTCCAGCGGCTACTATGACGCATACTACAAGAAGGCACTCGCGCTGAAGCAGGAAATTATCAAGGAATACAACGATATCTTCGACATCGCGGACGTTATACTTACCCCCACGGCGCCCACACCCGCATACAAGATAGGCGCGCAGGACAACGACCCCGTAAAGATGTACCTTGCGGATATCTGCACGGTAACGGTAAACATCGCATCGCTGCCCGGAATAAACACCACCTGCGGCTACACCTCGGATGGTATGCCGATAGGAATGTCCGTCATCGGCCGCCGCTTCGACGAGCCGACGATACTTCAGTGCGCGGACGCATTTGAGCAGGGCTTCTCGCCCGTTGCTCCCGGAATATAAGGAGGTAAGGAAATGAGCCGTTATATCCCCACGATCGGACTTGAAACACACGCGGAGCTTTCCACCAACTCCAAGGTATTCTGCACCTGCTCCGCAGAATTCGGCGGCACGCC
>CAKSPC010000011.1 GCA_934481445.1 uncultured Oscillospiraceae bacterium | reverse complement strand
ACGCCATGAAGGATTCGAACCTTCGACCTACCGCTTAGAAGGCGGTTGCTCTATCCAGCTGAGCTAATGGCGCGTATGCCAACCTGCAAAAATGCAGTGGAGCGGGTGATGGGAATCGAACCCACGCGGCCAGCTTGGAAGGCTGGAATTCTACCATTGAACTACACCCGCAGACAACGTTCATTCAACGCTAGATTATTATAACACTTTAAAACCGATTTGTCAAGGGCTTTTTAAAATTTTTTTATTTTTCTTCCAATCTTATTTGAAATGATTTTTTTTGCAAAAGCACTTGATTTTGCGGCGGGAAAATGTTATAATAACCTTTGTGACTTCATTATATGACCGCGGGGCACGAGAGTGTCATGAGGAAAGTCCGAGCATCACAGAGCAGGATAGCTGATAACGTCAGCCGAGGGCGACCTTAGGGCTAGTGCAACAGAGATATACCGCTGCTTCGGCAGTAAGGGTGGAAAGGCGAGGTAAGAGCTCACCGGGGTGCAGGAGACTGCACTGCCATGTAAACCCTATCCGATGCAACACCGATTGGTGCGGAGGTCAACGCGTCTGCTCGGCGCGCTTCGTTGAAAGGTGGCTTGATCCCGCCGGCGACGGCGGGGCTAGATAGATGGTCATACACGACAGAACTCGGCTTATCGATGGAGTCACATTTTTTGAATATCGCGGGGCACAAAATGCCCCTTTTTTTGCATACAAATATCCGCCTTATCATCCATGCGATAAGGCGGATAATTTTTGTCGTTTAGTCCCAGCAGTCGTTTCCGAAGCCCCAGTCAAAATCGCTCAGGTATTCGTCGTCGCCCCACCAGTCCGAGAAGTCCTCGTCGTCTCGGTCGTCGCCCCAGAAATCATCCCAGTCGAAATCGTCCCATTCATCCCAGTCGCTCCAGTCATCGTCGTCATCGTCCCAGTCCCAGTCATCGTCATAGCTGTCGCTGTAATCGTTGTTGTCGTAGGAGATATCGCCGTAATCAATTTCCGCGGAAGTAGTTTTCGCGGCGGTGGTAGTTGTGGCTGCGGTTGTCGCAGCGGGGGCGTTGCCGTTGTATTCCGAGGGAATGACACCATCAATAGCGCCGAAATCGCTGAAATCGCTGCCGAAATTCCCCGAGCCGTACCATGAAGCGTAGCTGTACTTCGTTCCGTTAGCGGCGGGAAGTGCGGCGGAGATCTCATAGCGGGAGTGGTCGCGGTTCAGAACGCTGTCGGTCACGTTGAAGTAGTCGTAATAATATGTAGTTGCGGGGTTTCCGATGGGATCGTCCCATGTTACGTCCATGTTGTAGTATTCCCCGTCAAGCTTCAGCAGGTTCCACGCGTGGGATTCTCCCGCATGGCCGACGACATACGCGGCGGGAATGCCCAGCTTCTGCATACAATACTGGAACGCGTGCGCGTATCCCGCACATACCGTCTGACCCAGCACCAGCGCGCTGTATGCGCTCTGATTATACGCGGAGTTGCTTACATAGTTTATGGTGTTCGTGAGGTAGTCGTGAACATACTTTACCTTTTCGATGTCGGTATCAAGGGTGGAGGCTTTCAGCAGCAGGTTTGAAACGGCGCTCTCGAAATATTTCTGCGCGGTCCTGAGGTCGTTAGCTGTGCCGTTGAAGTTTACGGTAAGAGAAGTCACCTGCCCGTTTCCGTTGTAGTAATATGTCAGCGAGCTGTCCACCCAGAAAAGTTCGGGATGATCATAGTACACACTGTAAACTATATCCGAGATATCGTTCGCGCTGACGGCAACGTTCATATCAAAGGCAGAAACGCCCCTGTACAGCATTGCATATATCTGGTCGTACGCCTGCTTATACTGCGAGGAGAGCAGCGCGCGGTAGAAATAGAAATCGTCGGAAAGCTGCTCGCCCTTGACGTTTATGCCGCGTACCTGCTTGATGGGGGCGCGGCTTTTTACGATCTGCTTGTCGGGGTCGGCGTCGGGGGTGCCTGTTATGGAGATCTCCTCAAGCCCCGTGCCGCGCTGCGCGTCGGATGAAGCGGATTCCTGTTCGGAGGAGTTGTCCGCCGCTTCGGAATATTCCGATTCGTCGTCGGCGAGGAAGTCGTCAAGCTCGCTGTCGGAGCAGCCGCTCATCAGGGACAGCATGACCGCACTCGCTGTGATGGCGGATAAAATTCTGTTCATTTTTTTCATAATAATAAATTCCTTTCGGTCGATTTTCCCTGCGTCGCTGCCTTTTCCGCTGAGTAATTCACGGACGGCATTCTTATATAAGTTACATTATTATACAATAAAATTTTAAAAAAGTCAATATTGACACAATGCATATTCCGAGAGTTGTAGGTTTGTCAATGATTTTGGGTTTCGTCCCAGCGAGCTTTCCGGAAATAAATATAAGACCGGTACTTGTTGTATTTCCTTGATGCTCTTTTTACTCCGTATTTCTCACAATATTTCATTAGGGATTGACGAAACTGCATTTCTTGTGTTATACTGTTCATTGAGAGATAGACCTTCTTTCACTTGAATTTTGTGTGGTAACTTTATTCTAGCAGATTTTGGTCTATCTCTCAACCTTTTTTCTTAACTTTGTCCAATATCTATTGCAGCACTACAAGTATAATGTGGTAATGTGCACAAATAAACTTGACAATCGGCTTGAAAAGTTGTATGATATAAAAAGCATATTATGTCGAAATAGTTCGTCCGTGTGACGACGAAAAAAAGGGAGTTATTTATGGTAAACGTAAAAAAGTACATCAGCAAGATCGTTTTTGCTGTGCTGATATTGGCATTTATTATATGCTGTATCATTCAAGCGCCGATCTCGGAAGCGATAGGTTCGCTGTGGTCGCTTCTTCCGCCAATCGTGGCGATAGGCCTCGCGCTTATCACAAAAGAGGTTTATTCCTCGCTGTTCATAGGCATACTTACCGGCGGCATAATCTATGCCGCGGCAACATCCACAGGATTTGAGGGAATGTTCAAAACCGTTGTTCAGGATGGTCTTATCTCTAATCTTTCGGATTCCTACAATGTCGGCATACTGATATTCCTTGTTGTGCTCGGCGTAATAGTTGTTCTTATGAATAAAGCAGGCGGCAGCCGCGCTTACGGCGAATGGGCGGCTGCTCATATTAAAACAAGGCGCGGCGCGGCGTTGTCAACGTTCTTCCTCGGCGTGCTTATTTTCGTAGACGATTACTTTAACTGCCTTACGGTCGGCTCTGTAATGCGCCCCGTAACGGACAAGCACAATGTTTCCCGTTCCAAGCTCGCATATCTCATCGACTCCACTGCGGCGCCTATCTGCATCATCGCCCCGATATCCTCGTGGGCGGCTGCGGTAAGCGGCACCGTTGATGGCGTAAACGGAATATCCCTCTTCATCAACACCATTCCGTACAACCTGTATGCATTCCTCACCATTTTAATGGTTATTTTCATTGCAGTTTCGGATTTTGACTTCGGCCCAATGAAAAAACATGAGGATAATGCAAAGAACGGCGATTTGTTCACCACCAGAAACAAGGTTTACGAGGAGGATGACCAGCCGGTAAGATCCAAGGGCAAGGTCATCGACCTTATTCTTCCCGTTGTTATCCTTATCGTTTTGTGCGTTATCGGCATGATATACACAGGCGGCTTCTTCAGCGGCACGGATTTCATCAACGCATTTGCGGGCTGCGACGCGGCTTACGGACTTTCCCTCGGCTCTATTGCGGCGCTTGTTGTTATTATTTTCTACTATATCATCCGCGGCGTGCTCAAGTTTACTGAGTGCATGGATTCCATCGCCGCAGGCTTCAAGCAGATGGTTCCCGCAATACTTATCCTCACCTTTGCATGGACCCTCAAGACCATGACGAACCATCTTGACGCAGGCGTTTTCGTTTCCGGAATAGTTAAGAGCGCCACCGCCATCAGTGTGCTCCTGCCGCTTATCCTGTTCGTTGTTGCCATCGGCCTTGCCTTTGCAACGGGCACTTCCTGGGGAACATTCGGTATTCTTATCCCTATCGTTACCAGCGTATTCAGCACAGAGCTTGCAAATGTTGCAGAAACGGGCGAGATACCATCCATGATCATCATCTGCATTTCCGCATGCCTTGCGGGCGCAGTTTGCGGCGATCACTGCTCACCTATATCCGATACGACCATCATGGCGTCTACGGGCGCGCAGTGCGACCATGTTAACCATGTTTCGACGCAGCTTCCGTATGCGCTGACTGTCGGCGCGGTCTGCGCGGTTGGATATCTCCTTTCGGGATTTGTTCAGAACGTTTTTGTTGTCCTCGGCGTTTCGATAGTTCTGATGTTTGCGGTGCTCTTTGCAATTCGCTTTTTCACTAACAGAAAAAACAAGGCATAATATCGACCCACTGGATTGATTATCAGCAGTGAGGAAATTGTATATGAAGGAAATAATGCTCGCTGCAGCGCTTGCCTGCGTATTGCTGTCCGGATGCAGTAACAATTTCGCAAGGGCGCAGTACAACGCGAATGATATTATAGCCGAAAATTCCAACCGCTACGCAAAGGTTCTTTCCGTGTTAAACAGCTTGGATGACAGCGTGACATTCACTGCCGCAAAATTTGACGGCAGGGAAACCGTGTGGTCGGAGAATTACAGCGAGGATACGGACGTTGAAATACAGATCACCCTGTCCATTGATACGGGTAAAGTCAAGCTTGTCCACATAGACAGCGACGATAATGTGACGGTCATTGCAGAATGCACACCCGAATCCTCGATTGAAAATGCGTCCACATATACTGTGAATATGAAGAAAGGTCGTAACTGTTTCAAGGTGGTCGGATACGACTGCACCAAACTTAATTTCACTATGGATATCGCATAATTATTATTGTGATACAAAACAGCCTGAGAAGTTTTTGCTCCTCAGGCTTGTTTTATTTATTGAATACTTTAATTATCAGAACCTGACTTCTCCCGCAACAGGCGACGGGGCGCTCACCAGTTCCGTAAACAGTTCGCTGTAATTCAGCCTGCCGGACGTCAGCAGCACCGCACCTGCCCGCAGGTTTACGGGAATGCTCACGCCGCCATGTTCAATGGTTTCGCCGTTGTGACAGAGCACCTTTTTCGCCAGCTCCTCCGCGGCGGATTTTTCGGTCAGCCCCGTCAGCATGACAAATTCGTCCCCGCCTATGCGGAACATCATCATCCCCTCGGCGCATTCGCGGTCTATTCTGTGCAGGCACTCAAGTATGGCCTTGTCGCCCGCTTCGCGGCCGTAGGTGTCGTTTATCTCCATCATATGAGAAATATCAAAGCTCAGCAGGTAGGTGCCCTGCATGGAGCCGATGTAGTCGTAAAGCTCGGAAATGTCATATCTCTGCGTCATAATAAACTCTCCTTTGTGCATGAAGAATCTCGGGAGATCAAGCCGCGGACACAGGCAGGCAGACCCGCGGCGCTTTCGGAATTCCGTCGGAGTTTCGCCCCATACCCGCGAGAACGCGCGGGTGAACGCCTCGGCGCTGCCCCAGCCGTATTTCACCGCAATGTCCAGCGTGGTTGCCTCGTGGGTCTGCAGTTCTTTCGCCGCGGCGGTGAGCCGCCTGCGCGAAATGTAGTCGCCGACGCTTTTGTGAAACACCGTTCTGAACAGCTTCTGAAATCCCGACAGGGAAATGCAGGCGTATCGCGCGCAGTCCTCCTGCGAGATTTCGCGGTCGAGGTTGTTTTCAATGTATTCCAGCGAGCGCAGGAGCGCGTTGAGCTTGTCGTTGTCCATTTGCTCTCCCTTTCTGTCGTGTATGTAAGCTTACGTTTATATTATAGCAGGATGAATTGATTTTGTCTTGATAATTTGAGCAAAAAAGAGCCGCGCACCTGCGCAGCCCTTTGATTTATTTACCAGTCGGTGTCCCAGTCTGTGTCGCCGGCGTCCCAGTCGCCGCCGCCCCAATCCCAGTCGCCGCCGTCCCAGTCGTCGTTGTAGTCCGAGCTTGAGTCGGATTCGCTGTAGTACGGCGAGTCGGAGAAGTCGTTGACATTGTAGCTGCTGTCGTAGCTTGTTCCTGCCCAGTAGTCGGAGTAGTGGTCGGAGAGCGTGCTGTCCACAGTGGTGGCATACCAGTAGTCGTTGACATAATCGTAGCCGTACCATCTGTCGTACTGGCAGTAGTAGTAATTTCCGTTGTAGTTGTAGTAGCCGGTGTTCGGGGATTTACTGCCGATGTTGAAGAAAACAATGCAGGCGACTATTATCAGAACGCCTATGATTATTGATTTAAGGTGCGGAAGTATCAGCCATCTGAATATTGAGTCCGAGTCCGAATCGGAACTTTTCCGTTCGGACTGATTATTTTGTTTTTTTGTGCCGTATTTGTCGCGGCGGATCTGTATTTCGGATTTGAGTTTCTGATATATCTCGTTTACGGCGTAAGCTTCGTCCTTGCCGCGGTAGCGCTCGGAGCGGGTGCCGTCGCCCTTGTTTTTGTATACGATGAAATTGCCGTCGTCGTCCTGATATATGCCGAACGCCTTTGGCTCGGTGTAGTTGACGCCGATAAAGAAACGCATCTCCTCCAGCGGCAGGTTCTTGCTCCGACAGAATGCTTTCAGCTCCTCAATGGTCTTTGGGATACCGTCGGCGCTGCGCATAACGTGCTCGTTGACCGCGCCGCAGTTGGGGCAGGTCTGGTCGGTGTCGTTGATAAAGCTTCCACAGTAGTCACATTTTATTTTCATTTATTACCTCCGTAAACATAACGGCCCATTTATTTTATTATACATTATAATTTCGAATAAGTCAACGATTTGTTCCTGTTTTGAAAGAAAAATCCGATATGATTGACATTAATAATTATTATAAATATACAAATTATTTATGAATGTCGAAAAGTTTTTAGATAATATTACAAAAATGGTTGAAATGTTGTAGTGTATATGGTATAATTAAATCAATGAATATTCTGTAACATAGTAATAGGTGGTGGTAAAATTGAAAACTTCCGATATCTCCGCAAAGTGCGCCGAGAAATACATGAAAATCATCTCCGAGGACAGGGATACTCTTAATTTTATATGGAGCATCTCCGACGATTATGTAGAGCAGATAAGCGGCGGGCTGTTTCCCGATGGGACAAAAAATCCGCTGATGTACCTGCTGGAAAACGGGTTTATCGCGCCGGAGTCGCACGAGGAGTTTGAAGTATTCTGTGCACAGATAGAGCAGGGAATAGCCTTCGGCACGGAGCATAAGAAGCTTGTTGCCGACATAAATATGCGTATCCTGCCCGAAAAGGATTTTGAACGCTGCCATGTTTATGCACTGTTCCTGCTTGATGAAAACAGCCGTATCACCGATATAAACTTCAATATCCGCCCGTTCAGCGAGCGCGAATATTTCGAAAGCGACATTGCAAGGTTCACGTCCGATATGGATCCGTCGCTGTATACGCGTCGGATGGCTAAGCTTATAAAGCGTATCGGCGGAAAAAATCTGGCGTTCATTCAGTTTGATGTTGAGCGGTTCAAGATGATAAACGAAGCCTACGGCGAGCAGGCAGGGGATGAGCTGCTGGAATATATAAGGCGCTCCCTCGGCATGATATGCACGGAGGATCAGCCTTTCACAAGGCTGACGGCGGATGTTTTCATGATCGTCACTCCGTTTAAGAACAAGCAGGAGATCATTGATTTTATCCACCGCCTTGAAGCACTGCTGAGCTTTTTCCATGGAATGGAGTATCGTTTTTCGTTCGGTGTGGCGATAGCGGATGAAATAAGCGGCCCGACAAGAATATACGGCGACAACGCGACCATTGCGCGCCGCTCTGTAAAGGGCAATGCGATGGAGAATATATGCTTCTACAACGACGCCATGAGGAACGACCTGCACAAGGAAAAATACCTTGAGGACGAAATGCAGAACGCGCTTCTCAACAACGAATTCGTGATGTATCTTCAGCCGAAGTATTCCATATCCGCTAACAGAATAATCGGCGCGGAGGCGCTCACAAGGTGGATATCCCCTGAAAAGGGCATGATATCCCCGGCGGACTTCATCCCGCTTTTCGAGAAAAACGGTTTTATAGTCAAACTTGACCGCTTTATCTGGGAAGAGGCGTGCAGGAAGATACGCAGCTGGATAGACAAGGGCATAGCTCCCGTGCCGATTTCGGTCAACATTTCGCGGGAGTATCTCCACAGTTTTGACGTGGTGGAATATATCAGCGAGCTTGTAAAGAAATACAATATCCCGAAGCATTATCTTGAGCTTGAGATAACCGAATCCGCAGAATCCTCCGGGGTCGAGGGCATTGTCAGCAGACTGAAGGACGCGGGTTTCACGATGCTGATGGACGATTTCGGCTCGGGTTATTCCTCGCTGAATATGCTGAAAACAACGAGGTTCGATGTCCTTAAAATAGACCGCGACTTCCTCTCGGAGTTTATGGAGTCAGACCGCGGCAGGAAGATAATCGCGCACACGATATCAATGTCGCACGATATAGGACTTGATATCATCGCGGAGGGCGTCGAAACTACTGAGCAGGCGCATTTCCTCAGCGTATGCGGGTGCGACGCCGCGCAGGGCTTCCTGTACTCACGACCGCTTTCGCAGAAGGATTTCGACGAGCAGTTTGAAAAAGTGAATAAATAAAAATATCCCCGTGGGGTGTTCCACGGGGATATTTGTGTTTAATTATCACGGCTGGCCGTCGGGGATGTCGTGCACATATTCGAATCGGATGTTTTCGGGCTTCAGTCCGCTCTGACCGAAGTACAGGCGGCAGGTTACAAAGCGTGAATACAGCCTTGCTTCATGCGTTATCTCAACAGGTTTTCCGTTGGTGCCGTTGAATGTGAATACTCCTGCGGGGAATCCCGTCGTGAAGAATGTAACAGGTATCTGTGCAGTTTCAGAGGCTGTGGAGGAAGCGGTCATTATCACATTGTACATACCCATCTTCTGAACATCCAGCGCGAACACGAAGTTGCTTCCGCGGTCGGAGGGAACTCCGTTCAGCGGGATGGTAAGGCTTACGTTGAGTTCATAGAACACAACGTTTTCGCCCTCCGCCGTGCCGTTGTCGTCGGGGCAGTTGATTATGCTTATCTCGGGCATGGTGCCGAGAAGTCTGCTCATCGCGTGCGTGTTTATAAGAAATCGGCAGATGTTCGCGGCGTTCCTCTGAAGCTCCCCGCGGGTGAGCATTCCCGCCGCAAGGGAAGCGAGCGTGTTGTCGCCGGTGGTATTGTGCGCGGCGTCGGCGCATACCATGTATGTATCGTTCTGTGCCCGCGCTATCTGTGCAAAGTCGCTCTTGTCTGGCGCCTTTCCGCGCTCGTTTATGTTCGCCCACCAGTCGGTCATTACAAAGCCCTCAAAGCCCCATTCCTTGCGGAGCACGGTGGTAACGAGGTCGTAGTTGCCCGCCGTCCAGAGACCGTTCAGAGAGCCGTAGGTCGTCATCACGCTGCGTGCGTTGCCCTGCTTAACGGCAATCTCAAAGCCCCTGAGGTATATCTCGCGGAGAGCGCGCTTGGATATCGCAGAGTCGATGACATGGCGGCCTGTTTCCTGATTATTTCCGCAGAAGTGCTTGATGGTGCCCGTAACGCCGGAGCTGTGCAGACCCTTTAACTGTGCCGCCGCACAGGTGCCTGTGAGATACGGGTCCTCGCTGAAATACTCAAAATTGCGTCCGTTGAGGGGATGACGGTGGATATTCATGCCGGGACCAAGCAGGCACTCAACGTTGTTAGCAGCGATCTCAATGCCCGCGATGGCGAACAGGCGCTGCTGTATCTCGGCGTTGAACGAGCTTGCAAGCAGGGTGCCGTTTGGCAGGCTGAATGCCTTTGTGCCGCAGTCAAGACGCATTCCCGAGGGGCCGTCGTCGCAGCAGCCGCAGGGGATACCATATCCCGAAAGGCTGTCGGAAACGCCGCCGAATGCCGCCGCGGTACCCGCCGTTACGCGGGGGCTTCCCATACCCTCGCCGCGGATTATGCAGGAGAGGTCGTCGTCAGAAAGCTGCGCGATGAATTCATCCATGGTATGCTTTCCGCTCTTTACGTCTGCAAGCTTTATGCCCTTGTCGCCTGTCTGCGGAATATCCGCGGGAAGGTCAGCGGCGCGGCGCTTGTCCATGTCGGTTTCCATAAGGGGAACAGGCTCGAATGCGGGTTTGAAGCCGTTTTCGTCCTTTTCGGGGCGCATTCTTTCGAACGGTAGAACGGGCGCGCAGGCTTCGGAAAGCTTCTCCGTTGCATATGTATTTTCAATGTTGAAAGTGCAGATTTTTTCTGCGGAGCGCACGTCGCTGCCCGCATATACGGAATATTCTCCCGATTCAAGCACGAAGCTGTCCTTGAAGCCGGTTACGCCGCTGTCGTCGAAGGACGCCATATCCGCCTTGGAGATATCAAAATGCAGCCTCGCGAAGCCCTCGGGAACAAGCACATCCGTCTTTTGGTAAGCGCAGAGCGCACGCAGCGGCTTTCCGAGCCTGCCCTGCGGCGCTTCGAAATAAATCTGAACGACTTCCTTGCCCGGGCGGCCGCCGATATTCCTTACCACAACATCAAAGGAAACGCTGCTGCCGTCGGTGCTTATTCTGTCGGCAGCCATGCTGAATTTTGTGTAGGAAAGTCCGTAGCCGAAAGGATACATGACCTTGTCCTTGGCGAAAGTTTCAAAATAGCGGTAGCCGACGTAGATATCCTCGCAGTAGAAATTGCGTTCAGTGTTTCCGAAATACGGCGCGGAGGGGTAGTCGGAGATATTGTATGCGATGGTGTCTGGGAGTTTTCCGCTGGGGGATACCTTTCCTGTGAGCACATCCGCGGTGCCGAGTCCTCCGGTCATGCCGCCCTGCCATATATACATAACAGCGTCGGGCTTCACTTCGGGCACGAAGCTCATGTCGATTATTCCGCCGACATTCAGCAGAACCGTCATTTCCTTAAAGTGCCTGCGGACTGTTTTCAGCATTTCAAGCTCGGTTTCGGTGAGACGATAGGAGCCGCCCTCGTCGGACTGATCCTGTTCCTCGCCCGCAGTTCTTGCGATAATGCATATTGCACAGTCGGAGTTTGCCGCAGCGCCTGCCGCAAGCTCGTCCGAAACGGGCATTTCTTTCTGCGACCACGGCTCGCCGCCCCAGCCCACGCCGAGATCAACGGGATTTTCCGCGGACCATGCGGAATATACGCCGCGCAGCTTTTCGTTCAGCTTGATGCCGCACTCCGTAAGCCCCTCGGGAATGCCCCAGACCTTAGAAACGTTTACCATGCCGCCGGAGCCTGTGCCGCTTTTGTAGTAATGTTCCTGCATTCTGCCGAACAGCGATACGGTGCAGCCCTCCCTCAGCGGCAGCACGCCGTTGTTTTCCAGCAGCACCATGCCCTCTGACACTGCTTCGCGGGCGGTGTCAAGGTATTTGTTCCAGTCAAGAATTATCTTGTTCATGATATGTACCCTTTCCGTTTATTTTTCTGCGGGAGGATTTTCAACTCCCTCTGTTTCAATGACGATCCCCCTGGCTGCAGAGCCTGCGCCCGCTGTGCCGATTATATCTGCCGCACAGCAGAGTATCAGGGATATGCCGAGGAGTATTGCGGTGAACTGGTCGGAGTCATACGGGTTAAGCCCTATAACAACTCCCGCCGCGACGGTAAGCAGGATGGGGATGAGCATTATGTACCATCTCTTGAATCCGCCCTTTTTTATCGCGAACATATTCGGAAGCTTGATTATGCCGAGCACCGCCGCGATTATTCCCGCAATGATGGTGAATACCGACTTTACGGAGTCTGTGAGGAATATCAGCGCCGCACCCGCGATAACGCCGAGTATCGCGGTGATGAACACCGCCGCGCCGTTCTGCTTTTCCTTTTTGACGAGCCATACCAGCAGCGTTACGATGCCGTATGCTGCGGCGATTATTCCCATGACCTTTATAACTGTGTCGAGGGAATATGCGTTGCATATTATCATAAACATACCGCTGACCAGTTCCAGCATTGACATTACAACGAGGTTTTTCCTCAATCCTTTCAGTTTTTCCGCATCCATTTTTGTTCCTCCATAAATAAGATATTGTTATCTTTATTATAGTCTGTTTGGCGGTTTATGTCAATACCGAAAATATGTAACGGGCAGGATAAATCCCGCCCGCGCTGCTTGTCAGCTTCTGCTGTTTCTGCTGTTCTGGTTCTGCTGATTCTGCTGCTGATTGCTCTGCTGGTTGTTCTGGTTCTGCTGGTTATTCTGACGGCTGTTCTGATTATTCTGTTTGTTCTGGTTAGACATTTTGTGTCCCTCCTGTTGAATGTTAGTATTCTGTTTTGTTCGGCACTGTCTGCCGCGAGGTTATTTTGTGCAGAGTGTGGAAATTTATGCGCGTGCTGTATTAAAAGTATTCATAGCTTCAATCGCCAATTCTTTCGGAGTGCATGATATTGTATAAATCGCAGTGTTATGCTGTTTTCATTCGCTATCTTTGTGCAGGCTGGCATTCTTTTTTGCAAGTTTAATGGACAAACAATGGACAATGATGGACAAGTAATGGACAATTTAGTGGCGCTTTCGCATTTTAATAGTTTACGCGATTTACACATTTCCTTTTGTGGGAACCATCATGTTTTAATATCGAAAGGAGAATACTATGGACGATATTTATGCAAAACTTAACGAAGGCATTGGCAGACACCTTGATGAACTGACGATGTTCGATGTAGGAAGCGACGAGATGGCTAAGGCGGTGGATAACGTGGCTGTATTGTATAAGCTTCGTATCGAAGAGGAAAAAATTGAGCTCGAAAGAGATCGCGCAGCGGCGGAGAAGTCTGATAAGGATAAGCGCGGTGATTTTGACAAAAAGAAACTCTTAATTGATACGGTGGTCGCAGGAGCAGAGTTGATATTTCCGCTGGCACTCTATGGAGTTCTGTCTTACATCGGGTTCGCTCGTGAATTCGATGGGGTCGTATCCTCGGATACGTTGAAGAGAGTATTGACAAGCATTAAAACCAAAAGGTGATTATAACTGGCGATGGTTCCGAGCGAAGAGGGCGTGATTTACATGCCCTCTTTTTCTTTGCCTGAATGTATACCTCGCGCAATTTACAATTGATATTATGACAACGTTTTGTTGTCGGAAGAAAGAAGGGATAAAAGAGTGCTCTTTATCTCGGTATGCCGTTGGAATTGATATTTCGGCGGATAACGGAGGTGAAAAAATGAGCCAAGAGATACTTAGACCCAACGGTCAGGAACTTCTGAATTACATTAATGACGGATACCCGATATGTGAGGCGTGCGGCGCACTTATGGACTTAAGAATATTGTCTGCGGCGGAATATCGCTATGTGTGCCCCGGGTGTGGCTTTGGTATTGATACCGATGATTATGAGCCACCCGAAACCGATGGCTGGGATCCGAGAATGGAAGAACTGATCGGTCGGATAGAAGATTGATATTTGGCAGACGGGGGTGCGGGCGTGTGTAATGCTTGCACTCTTTGTCTTTTTGGAGGTTAGGTTCATGCGACAGCATTATGTTCGTCCTGATATTTCGCTGTCTATGTATGGGGAGGTTTATGTTTGCGACCACCCGCTTTATGACAGGTGCACATTGTTCCGTATCGGCGACAGGGGCCTTGCTGTGATACAGCAGCGGTATGACGAACTGACAAAATCAACATATTGGGGCGAGATAGACCCGTGGCTCACGGACGATATTTATCTCAACCCAAGCTTTACGGAATGCTTTGGAGAATATTCCGGCTATATGTCAAGGGGGTTATTTCCGACCATTACTGTGCGTCAGATGATGTGGCGGCTTAAAATGAAACCGCTGCCGAAAGAAATATGGGAAACGTCGTTTGATAAGCGGGTGCTTTGATATTCACGCGAAATTTACAAGTTGTATTATGAGAAACAGGTAGCTTAACTTGGTCAAAGCGACGGATAAATATCCGTAGAAATCCGACTCAAACTCGGAGCTGTTTCTTTTTATCACGCGAAATTTGCAAGTGATATTGTGAGAGAGGTGTTAGCTCAGTTGGGAGAGCGCCGGGAATTGACATTCTCGGAGGCATCGGTTCAAGTCCGATACATCCTCTCTTCAGCTTTGAAAGGAGAAAATTATGGACGAACTAAAAATCAGGACACCACTTGTGAAAGCGCTTATCGGCAGGATACTCAAAAAGGCTCTGAAAAAGAGTCTTGGCTGTGACGTTCATATCATTCTGAATGATCTTTCTGTAACGGTGAAAGACGGGGTGGCTAACGTTCGCATTAACGCCGAGGGTGATATCGGCGTAGGCGATATTTCTCGTATTCTGGCAAAGGCAGAGTAACAGCGGCGTGGCAGGGCGGTATTGATATTTACCGTGCCTTTACATTCTGAAAGGGGGAATAGCATGAGCATAGAGGAATTTGAGCTGATAATAGATGATTATCGGCTGGACTTGCCGTATATCGAGCCTGTTTTTTATGTGAATACATTTCGCAGCAGGGAACGGCTTGAGGACGCAAGCTACTGCAACTGGGCGCTGGATGAGCTTGTTGCATATGTAAAAAAGCATCCATACAAGGACAGGCTTTCGGCAGTGGACGAGTTTGCGCGAAAGATGCGGATGTATATGCGAAAATATCGAAGGACACAGCGTATGTTTTTCACCGCTGCTGATGTAGCGGATGATATTGCAGATATTCTGCGATGCAGTTTTGCCCACGAATCGGACTGAATTTATTTTTATGGAGGAACAGATATGTCGCTTGAAGATATCTTGGCAAAATATTTCGGCTGCAAAAGGCCGTTTCTGAAGACACCAATACATTTATGGGAAAACGACTACCGTTATCTGACCGAAAACGGCGACAAGGCTTATGGAAAGCTTATCGACCTTATACACGATCTCAGCGCACTTGGAATAAGCATCAACGCAGACTTGGTCGAGGCGGAACTCGACCGTATACTGTGTCACAGAGATTGATATTTATGGAGGTTGTCATGAAAAAAGCAACTTACATGACGATACGGGAATTTGCACCTTTTCTTTCCTCACGAACGGGAGGTGTCATAAGCCGTGCCGACGCGACCGATATTCTCGTTAAAGTCTTAAAGGGTGACGATATAGACGAAGTCATATGTGGAACTCTTAATGCTATTGCCTATAGGGAAAGTAACGGCGACTGCAATGCGCCCACTGCCGATGATATAGCAAAGCACATGGAAAAATATGTATCAAAAGAACAGCTATACTGGCTTGTTGTCGTTACGGCTGAAGTGTTGGAAAGGATTGAAAACGATGAAACATGACTTAAGATTGATATTTTCGGGGATATGCTCTGCGGCGGCGGTGCTTGGTGTCGTGGGCACGGCTGTTTCGGCGGTGGCGGCCACGCCGAAAGCAATTGATATTCTCGAAAAAGCCGAACATGAAAAAGGCGAAGCACTTGACATTTCCGAGAAGGTCAAAGCAGCGTGGAAGGTTTATATACCAACGGCAGTGGTCGGAATATCTTCTGCCGCCTGCATTATCGGGGCGAGCGTTCTCGGAAGAAAAGCACAGGTATCTGCGGCGGGCGCTTATATGGCGGCGGTGAACGCTTATGAGCGGTATAAGCTGAAAAATATAGAAGTGAACGGACTGGAGGCTCACCGCAGGGTGCTCGACTCCATCGCGGCCGAGAAAAGCAGCGGAGAGATAATTTCAACTGACAATTTCTGTGGGTGCTCTTGCCTTGAATTCGGCGACAGGGAGGACGAGGCGCTGTTTTACGACACGTTTTCGGAAAGATATTTCACGTCCACCGTAAATAAGGTGTTGCAGGCGGAGTATCATTTTAATCATAACTTTGTTCTCCGTGGATCGGCCAGCATTAACGAGTTCTACGAGTTTCTCGGAATAAAACCGATAAAGGACGGTGATTTTTATGGCTATGATATCGAGAGCGGGTTGATGTGGGTTGATTTCGATCATCATAAGACCACGCTCGAGGACGGGCTGGAGGCTCATATTATTGATATTCCGTGGGTACCGGAGCGGCTGGATTTATATTTGTAACAGGGCACGCGAAATTTGCAAGCGGTATTATGAAAGGAAGTGTATACTCATGAAAATCACAAATTTACTGGCAGGAGCGCTTGTATTAGCGGCGGCAGCGGTTGTCGCAGCCGAACCTATAAAGGAGCGTCTTGCAGCAAAGAAGGACGAAGAGAACGCTGAAATCGAAGCAGAAGAAAAAGAGGAGGAAGAAGCCTGAACAAGGCTTCTTTTCCTTTTATCTTGGGGCATTGATATTTCGGTACGCGAAATTCACAATCTGTATTATGAAAGGAGGTGCAAACCATGAACGGAAAGATGATAAAAATCATCGGCGGAGCTGCGACCGTGGTCGGACTGCTGACAACAGTAGTGGCCAACTGGGTGCAGGAACGCACGATAGAAATGACCATTGACGAGAAGGTCATGGCGGCACTCAATGACAAAAACGAAGAGGAAGAAGAAAACGAAGATGAGGAGGAGTCCTGAATAAGGGCTCTTTCTCTTTGTTTTCATTGATATTCTGAAAGGAGAAAAATCATGGCAAACATCAACGGTATTATCAAGAGCGTTGGGGCGGCGGCGTCAAAGCACGCCCCCGAACTGCTGACGGCTTTCGGTATCGCCAATATGCTTACGGGTGTAGTCCTCGCTGTACACGCGACGCCAAAAGCAGTGGAACTTATCAAGGCAGAGGAAGAAGAAAAGGGAAAGGCGCTGACAAAGCCCGAGGTCGCGGCTGCGGCATGGAAGCCTTATATTCCGACGGCTGTATTCTGTACTGTGGCGGTGATATGTTTTATCGGCGCTAACGCGGTGAACAAGAACCGCTGTGCCGCGCTTACGGCGGCTTATACTCTTTCCGAAACGGCGCTTCGCGAATACACGGAGGAAGTAAAAGAAGCTGTCGGCGAGAAGAAGGAACAGGAGATACACACTAAAGTCGTACAGAAGAAAATCGACAAGGCGCCGGTGAACGAGAATGATATTATCATCACGGGGGAGGAAAGAACGCTCTGCTACGACGCATTTGCGGGGAGATATTTCTATTCCGACCGCATAAAAATCGACAGGGCTGTGAACGAACTTAACCGTATGATATTAAACGACGACTTTGCCTCGCTTAACGACTTTTACGACCTTGTGGGGCTGGAATGCACCAAGATGGGCGATATGCTCGGCTGGTCCGGAAGAAACGCGGTGAGCGTCAATGCAAGATACAGCTCTCACCTCGCTTCGGACGGGCGCCCCTGCCTTGCGGTGTCTTTCAATGTTGCGCCGAAATATGAATACAACACATAAAGGAGGATTGATATTTGTGGAGAACTACCCTTCAAACTCGCTGAAATCACGCGAAAAGTCGGCAGCAGAGCCTGAAAGGAAGCCTGTCGGCAAGGTTATTGTCGGAAACGTCAGGACGGAGAAGAAAGGCGGACTGAGGAGATTTCTCAGCGCTTTCATCTCAGATGATATTTCCGACGTGAAAAGCTACGTCTGGTACAACGTCATTGTCCCGGCTGTCAAGCGGACACTGAGCGACGCGGTCGATGTTGCGCTTAACGGCGAATCCTCAAAGAAGAACCGATATTCTGCCTCGTTGGGAAGCTACCGCGGGGGATACCCAAAGGAGAGCTCTGAAAAAAGGTTTGATATTCGTAATCTCTATGAGGTCGACGACATCGTTCTGGAAAGCTACGGCGACGCGGAGCTGATACTGGACGAGATGAACGCTGCGATCGACAAATACGGGCTGGTGAGTGTATCCGACCTCTATGATATGCTCGGAAAGCCCAACGGCAGTCACACCGACTGCAAATACGGGTGGAATTCACTCAAGACAGCGCGGATAGTTTCCGTGAGAAACGGGTTCGCGCTCCGACTTCCGAGAGTTATTCCGCTGAACTGATATTTTTACGGAGGGTATCATGGCATATGGGTATATAACAACCAACGGTTATTACGGAATGGTAGACGGGAAATACATTCTCTTCGCAACAGAAGAGGAGTATTTTGAATTTCTTGAAGAGAGGAATAACGAAGATGACAAGGAATGATATTCTTGCCAAGGCTGCTGAAATCGTCGGCGGTCACAGGACGACGGAATACGGCGAGCCGGAGGATAACTTCGGCATTATCGCGCGGCTTTGGTCTGCGTACCTCGGGGTTGATATTTCGGCGGTGGACGTTTCCATGCTGATGGTGCTGTTCAAGGCGGCTCGGGTCAAAACCGGTACGGGTACGGAGGACAGCTTTATTGATATTGCGGGGTATGCCGCTTGCGGTGGGGAAATAGCTTTTTGGGGACCTGATGTTTCTGAAAAGCACAATGTTATTATTAAAAGTCCTATAAAGAGTACCGATATCCCTATTCCGGATCGTGACGCTTACGACCGTATCGTATCTGTGATGACAGGAGAGATAGCCAAGTTTGGCTACGCCACTCAAAATCTCGTGCGTAATCTTGCGGGATTGCCGAGTGTCTACGATGATAGACACAATCACTATGGTTGGACGACTGTTGATGGAATAGAGCTTGTTACTCGAAAAGGCAAATATTGGCTGCGACTTCCGGAAGAGGAGAAATTAGACTCTGTCAAGAACAACGATTCATATTTAAGGAGGAATTATTATGACAAACAAGATGATAAACGGCGCTAAGGGCGCCTTAAACAAGTTCGGGTTTGCTGTAAAGAAAAACAGCCCCGCTATACTCATGGGCGTCGGCATTGCCGGTGTTATCGGCGGCGCGGTTATGGCCTGCGTTGCCACAACAAAGGTCAGCAAGGTGCTTGAACACAGAAAAGAACAGCTTGAGTCAGTCGATACTGTGCTGGATGATCCGAAGCTGGAATACACCGTTGATGACGCCAGAAAGGACAGGCTGACCATCAATATTCAGAGCGGAGCAAAGCTGGTGCTGTTATATGCACCTGCGGTTGCTGTTGAATTTGGCGCTATCGCCTGCATTCTTGCGTCCCACGGCATCATGAAAAAGAGAAACGCGGCGCTGGCGGCGGCTTATGCAACTGTTGACGCGGGTTTCAAGAAATACCGCAAGCGCGTGGCTGATAAGCTTGGCGCTGATGTTGAACGCGGCATAGTGCTTGATATTTCGGAGGAAAAAATCGACGCTGTCGAAACTGACCCCGAAACAGGCAAGGAAAAGAAGGTCAAGAAGAATGTAAGCAAGATATCAGAGGAACTTGGCGGAAGTCCTTATTCAATGATATTTTCGGCGGACACAAGCAAGGCATGGGAAAAAGACCATGACTACAATATGATGTGCTTGCGGGCGGAACAGCAGTACGCTACGGACAGGCTCAGGGCGCGTGGATACTTATATCTGAACGAAGTGTTTGAGCGCCTCGGTATCGACGGCACAAAGATGGGGCAGATAGTCGGCTGGGTTTATGACCCCGAGAACCCCGACTACGACAATTTCGTTGATTTCGGCATACACGAAATCGAAAACGCGGACGGCGACAAGGTGATCACCTTGGACTTCAACGTTCAGGGAAATATCCTTGACCTTATGTGAGGAGGAATGATATTTTATGAAAACGGCTAAGGTAATAGCAGGGGCAATTTCCGCGCTGGGACTGATATTTACATTCGGTTCGGTGGGAAATCTTGATTACATGGAGGCGAGCGGGCAGGTTCTGTCCGCCGCTGATATTTTTACGGAATTTGCAAAGGCATGGGCTGGTCTGCTGATATTCGCGGCGGGGGCGGCGTTTGTTTGGCTCGTTGGACGTTATGAAGAATGGAAAGAAACATCGGAAGCGTTCAAGAACCTTGGCGAGAGTACGAAAGGCACAGCGGAAGCGTTCAAGAACCTTGGCGAGAGTACGAAAGGCACAGCGGAAGCATTTAAGCGCTTTGGCGAGAGTAGGAGGAACAGAGCATGAGCAAGATAACGGGAATGCTGATATTCTGCGTAGGAGCTGCTGTTGGAGCGGCGGGGGCGTGGATGTTCGCGAAGAGAAGATTCGAAATGCTGGCGCGCGAGGAGATAGACTCCGTCAAGGAAGTCTATAAGGCTAGAGCGGGCGCTGCTGATATTTCGGAGGATGATGAGAAGCCTGCTGATGTTTCCGAGGAGAAACGTGAGGACTTGATGGATTATTACAAGACAGTTAAGGAGAACGGTTACGACGGGAAGAAGGCTGCTGATATTTCGGAGAGATCCCCCTCTGCGGCATATACGATATCCCCCGACTCTTTTGGCGAACTGGATTATGAGCAGATAAGCCTTAATTATTGGGGGGACGGATATCTTACCGACGAAAACGACGAGATCATTCATAACCCTGCTGATATTCTCGGAGACAAGGCGCTTGACAGCTTCGGCGAGTATGAAGACGATTCTGTATATGTCCGCAATGACGAGCTTCGTGTAGATTATGAGGTGCTTCTCGATAGGAGAAATTTCAAAGACTATTTTGAGAAGGCTTACCCCGGAAAGACTTTAGGCTGATATGCGCGAAGATATCAGAGCTAGATACTTTAAGTGGATGGTGTCATTAAATATCAATGACACCATCTGCGATTACTCGGAGCTGCTCGGGGTGCTGGATGATATTCCGTTCAGATATGTTCTCGAAATGGACAAGAACCGCGAAATGGACGGTGTTGCTCTGAGATACCGCTTCGGGTATGAGAACGGTATCTCGGGCGATGATATTTCGGAGGCTATGGGGAATATCCCGTGCAGTGTATTTGAGATGATGACTGCGCTGTGTCTAAGGTGTGCAGAGCAGATAATCGACGATGATATTTCTGAGTATACGGGCAGAATGTTCTGTGATATGCTGCGGTCGCTGGGTATTGACGAGCAGACTAATGGGCGCGTTGATATTCTTGAGGTACGTCGTATCACAGATGAGTTTCTGGACAGAAAATATTGCAGAAACGGGCGGGGAGGGCTGTTTACGGTTTCATACCCCGACCGTGATATGCGCAAGGTCGAGATATGGTATCAGATGTGCTTGTATCTCGATGAACGAATGTGTTGATATTTTGGAGGAATTACTATGACAAACAATTATATTCTCGTAAACCCCAAGGTTGGGGATTTTATACGCAGGCAGAATGGAACGAACGCTCTGCTGGGGTTCGGACTTGCGATTGGCGGCCTTGCTGTGATAAACAAAATGATAACGCTGGAAAACAGGATTGCACATCTGGAGAACACCCTCAAGGAACTGGGATGTGAGACCGGGAACTGACATTGATATTTCGGAAAGGAGGCGCAGGCGGTGCTGGAATTTATGATGGTGTCAACCAGAAGCCCGAAGCAGGGCGTTGTTGAAATTTACCCGAAATTCATTATCAAGACCCCCGCCGACCTCATGATCCGGGGCGGGGATTTTTATGCCGTGTGGGTGGAGGAGCGCGGTATGTGGTCTACGAACGAACAGGACGTTCTTCAGCTTATAGACAGGGAGTTGGATGGATATTTTGAGGAAAATCGCTCGCGCTTTGAGGGAAACAACGTAAGGGTGCTTCATATGTGGGACAGCGGCTCGGGTATGATCGACTGCTGGCACAAATACTGTCAGAAGCAGATGCGCGACTGCTTTCATATGCTGGACGAGAAAATTATATTTTCGGACGACCCTTATGAGCGCAATGATTATTCCAGCAAGCGCCTGTCGTATCCTCTTATTAAGGGTGATATAAGCGCCTATGACAGACTGCTGTCCGTTTTATATTCGGAACAGGAACGCCGTAAGATAGAATGGGCTATCGGGGCTATTGTCACCGGCGACTCCAAGAGCATTCAGAAATTTGCGGTTCTTTACGGCGCAGCAGGTACGGGTAAATCCACGATACTGAATATAATTCAGAAACTGTTTGACGGATATTACACGGTGTTTGACGCACGGGCGCTGGGTTCATCAAACAATGCGTTTGCGCTGGAGGCGTTCAAGACAAATCCGCTTGTGGCTATACAGCACGATGGCGATTTATCGCACATAGAGGATAACACCCGTTTGAACAGTCTTGTTTCACACGAGCTGATGACTGTCAACGAGAAGTTCAAATCAGCGTATGCGAGCTCGTTCAAGTGCTTTCTCTTCATGGGCACGAATAAGCCTGTGAGGATAACAGACGCAAAGTCAGGTCTTATACGAAGGCTTATTGATATTTCGCCGACGGGAAACAAGATACCTTCGGCGGAGTATCACTCGCTGATGAAAAAGATATCCTTTGAACTGAGCGGAATTGCGTACCACTGTAAGGAGGTCTATCTTTCAGACCCGGGATATTTTGACGATTATATCCCGACCGAGATGATGGGCGCTTCAAACGACTTCTACAATTATATTCTGGACGCGTACAGTGTGTTTCTTAAAGACGACTCGACGACGCTTCGCTCGGCGTGGGAGAGATATAAGACATGGTGCGAAGATGCCAAGGTTTCTTATCCTTATTCGCAGAGAGTTTTCAAGGAGGAGCTTAAGAACTACTTCCGCGAATATTCCGAACGCTGCGTGACAGAGGACGGATCGAGGGTTCGCAGCCTATATAAGGGATTCCGCACGGAACGGTTCGAGGTCGGGGGTGAAAAGCCTGAAAAAACAGAGCTGCCGAAGCAGGAAAGCTGGCTGATATTTGACGGCGCTTCATCGGTCTTTGATGATATTTGCCGCGACTGCCCTGCACAGTATGCAAACGAGAACGATATTCCCGTGAAGAAGTGGGACAATGTTACGACTACACTTGCTGATATTGACACAGGCAGGGTGCATTATGTAAAGCCGCCGCTGCAGCATATCGTTGTTGACTTTGATATTTGCGGCCCTGATGGAAAGAAATCACGCGAACTTAATATCAAGGCTGCTTCAGAGTTTCCGCCGACATATGCAGAGCTCAGCAAGGGTGGAGAGGGCATCCACCTGCATTATATTTACACCGGGGACGTATCAAAACTCAGCAGGGTCTTTGACGACCATATTGAGATAAAGATATTTACCGGCAAAAGTTCTTTACGGCGAAAACTGACGGAATGTAACAGCCTGCCTATTGCCGAGATAGGCTCGGGGCTGCCTTTGAAAGGAGAGAGGAATGTGATAGATTTTAACGGGCTCAACAGCGAACGTTCACTGCGAACGTTCATCAAGCGCAACTTAAGGAAAGAGTACCATGCCAACACCAAACCGAGCATCGACTTTATATTTAAGGGGCTTGAGGATATGTATGCGAGCGGCAAGGGGTACGATGTGTCCGATATGCAGAATGATATTCTGGCGTTTGCGGCGCAGAGTACCAACAACGCCGACTACTGCCTGAAGCTGGTTCACAAGATGAGGTTCAAATCGGAAGACCCGAACCCGCCCGACATTTCGACTGACAAGGATACAATATTGATATTCTTTGATATCGAGGTGTTTCCGAATTTGTTTCTTGTGAACTGGAAGAAAGCCGGTGCGGAGAACAAGGTTATCCGCATGATAAATCCTAAGCCTGCTGATATTGAGGAGCTTGTGCGGTACAGATTAGTGGGTTTTAACAACCGGCGGTACGATAATCATATCCTTTATGCAAGGCTCATCGGGTATGATATTCCGCAGCTTTACGAGCTGTCGCAGAAAATCATCAACGAGGGCAAGGGCTTCTTCGGCGAGGCGTACAATTTGTCTTACACTGATATTTACGACTTCTCAAGCAAGAAGCAGTCGCTGAAAAAGTTCGAGATAGAGCTTGGGATACATCATCAGGAGCTGGGGCTTCCGTGGGACAAGCCTGTCCCCGAAGATATGTGGGATAAGGTAGCGGAGTACTGTGACAACGACGTTCTTGCGACGGAGGCAGTATTCAACGCGAGAAAAGCCGACTTTACTGCGCGGCAGGTGCTGGCTGATATTGCGGGAATGACGGTGAACGACACTACCAATTCACTAACCACACGAATTATATTCGGCGGAAACCGCAAGCCGCAGGACAGGTTTAATTATCGGTTTATGGGAGGCAAGATACCTGAAACTGATATTTGTAGGCGCATTAACGAATACACCGTTTTTAATAAGGAGGGGAGGCCGTTCTTTCCGGGATATTCTTATGAAAAGGGTGTGTCCACGTATCGTGGGGAGGAAGTCGGAGAAGGCGGATATGTATTTGCAACGCCCGGCATCTACGGTGATGTCGCGCTGCTTGATATTGCTTCAATGCACCCGTCGAGCGTTGTTGCTGAGAACCTATTCGGCGATGAATACACGGCGCGGTTCAATGATATTCTGAATGCGCGCATTGCGATAAAACACAAGGATTTCAATAAAGCACGCTCAATGCTGGGCGGGGTACTCGGGAAGTATCTTGAAGATGAGAGTTCTGCGGACGATCTGGCACAGGCGCTGAAAATCGCCATAAACTCTGTTTACGGACTTACGGCGGCAAAGTTCGACAACCCGTTCCGCGATATTCACAATGTTGACAACATCGTGGCGAAGAGAGGTGCACTGTTTATGGTGAACCTCCGGCACGAAGTACAGGAGCGGGGATTTGTGGTGGCACATATCAAAACGGATTCTATCAAGATACCGAATGCGACGCCCGAAATTATCGCGTTCGTGCAGGAATACGGCAGGCTTTACGGTTATAATTTCGAGCACGAAGCTACATATGACCGTATGTGTCTTGTGAACGACGCCGTTTATATTGCAAAGTACGCGACGGCGGAACACTGCATTGATATTTACGGCGAGGAATACGTCAACAGCGAAAAAGATATTTGTAAGGGCAACAAGAAGCACCCCGGTGAATGGACAGCGACGGGCACGCAGTTTCAGGTGCCGTATGTGTTTAAGAAGCTGTTTACCAAGGAAGATATTTGTTTTGGTGATATGTGTGAAACCAAGTCGGTGAGCGGGTCGATGTACCTTGACATGAACGAAGGTCTTCTTGATGTTTCCGAATACGAGGCGGTAAAGGCGCTTCGTAAGAAGTCAGAGAGACTCATGCAAAGGGAAAGCGAATTGCTGGGCAGGTATGCTGATATTTCAGACGAAGCGCTTGACGAGCGCATTGCACAGGGACACTCCTACCACTTTATAGGCAAGGTGGGGCAGTTCTGCCCGATAAAGGCAGGCTTCGGAGGCGGAGTGCTTCTGCGCGAGAGCGATGGAAGATATTCTTCTGTCGGTGGGACAAAGGACTATCGCTGGCTTGAGGCAGAGATGGTAAAGCAGCTTGGAAAGGAGACTGATATTGACAGAGGTTACTATGATATTCTCGTAAATAAGGCGGTCGAGGCTATATCCGAATACGGGGACTTTGAGCAATTCGTTTCGGACGAGCCCGTTCCGAGGGCGCAGGGAAACTGGCCGCCTGAGGACACCTGCCCGCACGGTATGCCATGCGGCAGATTTATGTGCACCGGTTGTGCAAACTTTACGGACAATGAACACGACATGTATTGCAAGCTCGGGTATGATATTTATCCGTTCTGAGCATTGATATTTCAAAGGAGTAAAACTATGAACATTACATACGCACCCAACGACATTCTTCAGATCGACAACGCTAAGGTCATCTTCCGCAACTTCTCCGGCGCTCCGGGGAAGTACAACCGTGAGGGAGACCGCAACTTTGCGGTCGTTATACCTGATGACGAGAAGGCTAAAGAGCTTACTGACCGCGGCTGGAACGTTACGGTGAAGCCGCCCCGTGAGGAGGGCGAAGAGCCGTTCCGCTATCTCAAGGTAAAGCTGAAGTTCAACGAGCACGGTCCCGCTGTTTACCTCAGGACCAATGGTGTTAAGAACAAGCTCAGCGAGGAAACCGTAGGGATACTTGACAACATTGATATTCTCGGAGTGGACCTTGATATTCGGCCTTATAACTGGGAAGTCAACGGTGAAACCGGTCGCACAGCTTATCTTCAGGCAATTTGTGTTACGCAGAAGGTCGACCGGTTCGCTGAGGAGGACTGACATTGATATCTTTCAAAATTGGTAATCTTCAGCAGAGCATTGATATTCAGCGTAGACTTGCGAGCGATGCGGTCTTTCGCGATGAAGTCAGCGACATTCTGCTGAAGTACATCCGCGGTGAATGGGGTGATACTCCGTATGATATTTGCAGAGATAACACCCGGAATGCCGTGGTGGGCGGAATGATATCCGCACAATACCACATTTCAGACGGTACATTGATATTTGTCACAACTGACGCCGCGCGGAAAAAGACTATGATGACGATGGGAGAATGAACTATGGAGCTGTATGACTATCAGCTTGAGGCTGTGAAAAAAATGAAGAACGGCTGCATACTCTGCGGGGGCGTCGGTTCGGGGAAATCCCGTACGGCGCTTGCTTACTACTTCATAAAGAACGGCGGCGGGCTGGGAGATAGATATTTTCCGATGGGCGACCCTCCGCAGGATCTTGTCATCATCACTACGGCAAGAAAACGGGATACTTTGGAGTGGGAGGGCGAATGTGCGCCCTTCCTTATCTCCCCGGACAGAAACATTGATATTTACCAGCACAAGGTAATTATTGATTCGTGGAACAATATCGTTAAATATAAAGACACGGAAGGTGCTTTTTTTATATTTGACGAGCAGCGGGTCGTTGGACGCGGCGAATGGGTAAAATCCTTTCTGAAAATTGCAAAAAAGAATGATTGGATATTACTTTCGGCCACCCCCGGGGACTCTTGGCAGGATTATATTCCGGTGTTCCTTGCAAACGGGTTCTACAAGAACAGAACCGAGTTCTTACGGGAGCACGTGATATTTGACCACCGCGTCAAATTCCCGAAAGTGGACAGGTATATTAACACGGGTCGGCTGATACGTTTGAGAGATTCGATTCTTGTTGACATGGATTTCAAGCGGAATACCAAGGCTAATCACATTGATATTTTCACCGACTATGACCAGATGACCTACAAAGATATTTTCAGGCGCCGCTGGAGCATATGGGAGGATAGACCGCTTGAAACCGGCGGTGAGCTATGTTTTGCGCTGCGGAGGGTTGTGAATTCTGACCCGTCGCGGGGTAAAGAAGTCATTGATATCCTGAAGAAGCATCCTAAGGTCATCATTTTTTATAATTTTGACTACGAGCTTGATATTCTGAAGAACCTGCCATATCCCGACGGGACTGATATTTCGGAATGGAACGGACATAAGCACCAAACTGTCCCCGAGGGGGATAAATGGGTTTATCTTGTGCAGTACACGGCAGGTTGCGAGGGGTGGAATTGTATCAGAACGGATACGATCATATTCTACTCGCAGAATTATAGCTATAAAGTTATGGAGCAGGCAAGCGGCAGGATAGACAGGCTCAATACGCCGTTCTATGATTTATATTTTTACCACCTGAAGTCCTATGCTTCCATTGATATTTCAATATCACGGGCGCTCAAAGCCAAGCGGGATTTCAACATCGGCAGGTTCGTGAATACGCATAAATAGCAACTCCTTTTATGGAAAGGAGGTAAAAGGTTATGCATTATATGCGAGCCGTAAATAACAAGCAACTCGGTATATGCTTAAGGTTGTTGTTCTCTGAAGGGCTACAAGGTATGGTAGAAACCGTTATGAACGGTAAAGGACGTATTGAGTTCCATATAAGAGCAAACACAACCGAAGATATATTCGATGAGCTTGCAAGACGGTACGAAATATTGATTTCTTAACCGACCTTGTCCACGGCGGGTAAAGGGCTTGAAAAAGCCCTTTACTTTTCGTTTTGTCTGTGATATAATATGTTCAAAGATTTTATATCGCAGTTTGGAGGTGACAGTATGAAGGTTAAAACACGTGTGGCAGACCCGGTAAAGCAGCCTGATGGCACTTGGAAAGTTGTTATCAGAGAGATTGAGGAAGAGGTGCCTCCTTTGGGACGCGAAGAATTGATATGTAATTTCTGTGGATTTGGAACTTATCCTGATTGCAAGGAATGGTGCAAGGCATATCTTCCGCAGGTTCCCAAGAGTATGAGAAGCAAAGTATGAACACGCATAAATAGCAACGTAAGGGGTTTGTTACAGCTCTTTACTTTTTGTGAGGAGGTTGTTACATGAAAATCAAAGTTGATGTGGCAGAACCGGTGAAGCAGAAAGACGGCACATGGAAGCTTGAATGCCGACAGGAGTATCAGGAGATTCCTGATCTCGGACGAGCAGAGGTGATGTGCAATATGTGTGGTTGCCGGGAGTACCCCGAATGCAAAAAACAGTGCGACATATATGTCAGAAAAACGCTTGCGTCTGTCAGAAAACGCGTCTAACATTCTATAACAATATACTATTTGGTAAGGACCGTTACAGTTACGGTCCTTTTCTTTTTTGGAGGAATTTCAATGATAGAAATCATTGAGGCGGTAACATTATCGCCGGAACAGTACAAAATGGTCATTCAGGGAATGAGAAACCCTCACAATAGCTGGAATAAGTCGGACAGCGAAACGGATGATGAGGGCAGCTTTCGACTGGGCGAGAACGACCTGCAGCTTATGAGAAAGCTGGCTGCTCTCACGCCGGAGCACGCTAAGTTCCGTCGTATGATGTATGTTTGGGTCACTATGAACGCTCCCCTGTACTGGTGGAAGCAGTTCGATACATACAAGGTAGGGACCGTAGCAAATTCTTGCTCTACCATGCACCGTATCACAAAAAAGCCATTCGTCATTTCTGACTTTTCGCATGAACACCTGACAAATGAGCCGATTTGGCATGAACAGTGTTCGGATAGTGTGTTTTCAGGCAAAGATGTACTCGAAAAATTCATCATACCGGCGCTTAACAGCTTCCGACAGATGTATTTAGATACCAAATCGGAAGAATACTGGCATACTCTGATACAGCTTTTGCCGTCTTCTTATAATCAGAGGAGAACGGTATGCTTATCATACGAAACACTGAACAATATTTACAGACAGCGGCACAAGCACAGACTTCCCGAATGGCTTGCCATATGCGAGTGGATGAAAACCCTGCCTTGCAGCGAACTTATAACATTGGAGGTGAACTAACATGGCTAAAATAGGAGATAAGAATGACGGTATGCACAATGAATACGGCTATTCTGACCCTACTGCTTCTACAGCATTGAAGAATCTGTCGCGCGAAGAGCGGAAACTCAGCAAGCTTCTCAGAATAATCTTCGCCGCGTGTGACCTTGCGGGCTTTGAGCTTGAGGGACGAATTGCCCTTATCGACAAGAAAACCGGCAAGCGTTTCGATTAAAAATGGCCGCTTTTAATGTCACTGCCCGCTTTTAATTTGGTTTTTCAGTCAGCTATGCATAAATGACCATTTCAAAAGTGGGCATTTGGCCAAAAGTTATATGATAACGAATGTCAATAAATGGCTTAACCATGCGGCTTGACAAGGCTGTGCCCATTTGCCCACTTTTATTTGCTATTTAATGCGATAAAAAATTTTAAGTATAATATAATAGTATAATTAAAAGTGGGTATTTGGGCAAGCATCTGCCAAAAAATAAAAAAACATTGACATCAAGCACTCGTTGTGGTATAATCTTGTCAAGGGTTTCGTGTCGAAATCTATCAAGTAAACCAAATGTACCCATGGGGGGAGGGTATCCAAAAACACACCCCCTCCTTTATCGCGGCGGTCTTCAAAAAATCTCCGGAGGGATATTTTTCAGGGCGTTTTGGGGTTGCTTGGCTGATATTTTTGAGGAGGATAGTTTATATGAAGAAAGTTATTTTGGTGATGGTTATGGCTTTCGTGCTGATGTGTGCGGGGTGCGCCAACAGTAGCGAAAGCGGTGCAAATTCTGTGGCTGATATTTCAAGCGATAAAGTCACAGATAGTGTAGCGGCGGATGAAGGAACTGACGACAAGTCTTCCGATAGCGTTGCGGAGGCAGTAGATGAGAGCACGGCGGTTTCATTGGCGGATATGCTGCCCGACGCGTCTGCAATATTTGAGGGAGCAACGTTCGATGTTGTAAGTGACGGAGAGAAGATGTATTGCTTCACCGTGGACGGATACAAGGACGGCGAGTACGACAAGTACGTCGAGGCGTGCAAGGAACTGTTCCCTGATGTGAAGTTTGATACTCGCACTGACAGCAACAATATGTTCGAGGCTAAGACAGAGGACGGCAAATATTATGTTTCGGTTCAGTTGATTTTTGACCAGAACTCATTTACCGTTACTTGTGGAGCCAGCAGGACTTGACTATGAGCTGAGTTTAGCATGACAGTTATAAAAGGGACCGAATTATATCGGTCCCTTTTTACATGATCAACAAGGCTTCTTCTTTTTTGTCCTTCTATGGATACGCGAAAAAAACATCCCCTTTTATGAAGAGAGGGTAGAAACTGCTCTTTCTTTTATTTTTTGTGGAGGAGCGTGAGATGAATGGCAAGGAGTGCACGGCTGGAAAGCGGATTTCAGGATAGAATGAGGGCAACCCTGAAATCGATGTTTCCCGGGTGTGTGGTCATAAAGTTAGACCAAATACAGGGAATACCCGACCTGCTGATATTATTCGGCGGGAAATGGGCGGCACTTGAATGCAAACGATCAGAGGGCGCTCCACACCGTCCAAATCAGGACTACTACGTTAACCTTATGAACATGATGTCTTTTTCGAGATTTGTCTATCCGGAAAACAAGGACGAGGTTCTTAATGAGCTATCTGTATTTTTTACCGGGGAGAGGTGATGAGAATGAAGGGAAGAAAATTCTCAGCCGCAGAGAAACACTTTGAAAAACTGAAGGAGCGATACCTTAGAACAATAAACTCATTAAGTTCAGAGAATGCTGAGCTCAGGAAACGTCTGGTAAGCTTGGAAAGTGAAAATGAGGCTCTTGCGGACCAGATAGCATTGTATCGTGAAATGCTGGGCGTAGAATCCGCCGACCGTTTGGCACGGCAAAAAGCAAGGGAAGAACAGCTAACGGCGCTTTTGTGCAGGCTGTGTGTTCCTTTCATATGAGATGAACGCTTCAGATAGTCTTAGCTTTGCAGAGCGCTAGAAATACTGCAAGTAAATTTAATCATAGGTTTGACCCATACGGCAGCAGGAACACCGTATGGGTCTTTTTTGTTTCTGAAAGGAGAATGAGATGAACTTCAACGATCACTCAAAGCTGGTTGGCATGCACGCTTTCCTCGGGGCAAGCAAATACCACTGGGTAAATTATGATGAGCAGAAAGTTGCTGAAGTTTACGCGAATGCACAGGCGGTGCAGCGCGGAACAATGCTGCACGATTTTGCGGCGCAGTGCATACGGCTCGGGCAGAAGCTGCCTAAATCACCGAAGACGCTGAACTCCTATGTAAACGACGCGGTTGGATTCAAAATGACCCCGGAGCAGGTGTTGTATTACTCGGACAACTGCTTTGGCACGGCAGACACTATTTCGTTCCGCGACGATATGCTGAGGATACATGACCTGAAAACCGGCGCCGTACCGGCGCATATCGAGCAGCTTGAAATATATGCTGCGCTGTTCTGCCTTGAGTACAGGAAGAACCCGGGTGATATCGGCATTGAGCTGCGTATCTACCAGAACAATGACATAGCCGCGGTGACGCCGAAGGCAGAGGATATTTCGGAAATAATCAACAAGATCATTGCCTTTGACAAGGTGATAAACAAACTCAGAGAACAGGAGAAGTGAAAACCATGGCAGAGCATGACAATGATATTCTGATGCACTACGGAATGCCGCGGCGTTCGGGGAGATATCCTTGGGGTTCGGGCGACAATCCTTATCAGCACAGCGGGGATTTTCTTGCAAGAGTGGACGAGCTGAAAAAAGAGGGCTTGTCCGAAAAGCAGATAGCGGACGCTTTCGGAATGTCCACAACGGAGTTCCGAGCTCAAAAGTCTGTTGCCGGCGATGAGCAGAGAGCGCTGAAAGTTGCGACCGCAAAAGCTCTGCGCGACAAGGGGTTGAGCCTTGCGCAGATAGCAGAGAAAATGGGTTACCCGAACGATAGCTCGGTGCGTTCTCTTCTCAACACAAATTCTGAAGCTCGAATGAATCAGGCAAAAGCTACGGCGGAGTTCCTTAAAAAGCAGATAGCCGAAAAAGGAATGATCGACGTAGGCGCGGGTGTGGAGCGAAATCTCGGCGTATCACAGGAGAAGCTGAAAGAAGCACTGTATATGCTTGAGATGGAGGGTTATGAAGTTTATGGCGGAAGAGTGCCGCAGGCGACGAATCCCGGCAAACTGACAATTATGAAAGTCGTATGCTCTCCGGGCACGGAGCATAAGGATATTTACGACTTCAGCAATATCCACTACATAGACGACTACACTTCACATGACGGCGGCGACACGTTCGACCCGAAATGGGTATATCCGAAGAGCATGGACAGCAATCGTATAAAGGTTCGCTATGCCGAAGAGGGCGGAGTGGACAAGGATGGGCTTGTTGAGATACGCAGAAACGTGCCCGACCTCTCGCTCGGAGAATCAAAATATGCGCAGGTGCGTGTGCTGGTTGATGGAACACATTATGTCAAGGGTATGGCTGTGTACAGCGATGATTTACCCGATGGTGTGGATATGATATTCAACACCAACAAAAAGCAGGGGACGCCACTTTGCGGAGATAAGAGCAACAGCGTGCTCAAACCAATCAAGAATGACCCCGACAATCCTTTCGGCTCTCTTATCAAGGAGGGGGTTGACGACCCGGGTAAGGGAACAAAAGGCGGAGGTCAGAGTTATTACTATGATGAAAATGGCAAGAAACAGCTTTCATTGATCAACAAGCGCGGCGAGGAAGGCGACTGGGGCGAATGGGCCGATAAACTGCCGTCCCAGTTCCTTTCAAAGCAGAATATGTCGCTGATAAAAAAGCAACTTGATCTCGCGGCTTCGGATAAACAGGCTGAATTTGACGAGATATGCTCGGTTACAAATCCCACGGTCAAGAAAGCGCTGCTGAAATCATTTTCTGACGATTGCGACGCTGCCGCAGTGCACCTTAAAGCAGCGGCACTTCCGCGGCAGGGATATCAGGTTATTTTGCCTGTGCCGTCGATGAAAGACGACGAGGTATATGCCCCAAACTATCGTGACGGCGAGCAGGTGGCTCTGATAAGATATCCTCACGGAGGAACCTTTGAGATACCTATCCTTACTGTGAACAACAAACAGACAGAAGCAAAGAAGATGATGGGTTCTAATCCGCGTGATGCTGTGGGAATAAACAAGAGCGTTGCAGACAGGCTTTCGGGAGCGGATTTTGACGGCGATACTGTCATGGTCATTCCGTGTGGCGGAAAGGTGAAGATATCTTCGCAGCGGCCGCTGAAGGAACTTGAGGGGTTCGACCCGAAGCTGGAATACGGCGGCAAGGAAAAGGGCACATTCAAGCAAATGAAAAATACCCAGACGGAGATGGGTAAGATTTCAAACCTTATCACTGATATGACCCTTAAGGGAGCACCCAACGAGGAGATAGCGAGGGCTGTCCGCCATTCGATGGTGGTCATAGACGCGGAGAAACACGGGCTGGATTACAAGCAAAGCGAGGCTGACAACGGCATAAAGGCCTTGAAAAAGAAGTATCAGGGTACATATGACGATGACGGCAGATACCATGAGGGTGCGGCGACACTGATATCGCGGTCCAAATCCGAGGTGCAGGTCACAAAGCGCCGCGGCAGTCCTATCATCGACAAGGAAACGGGTGAACAGAGCTGGAAAGAGGTTCACGAAACATACGTTGACAAGAATGGAAAGACCCGCGAACGCACACAGGCCAGCACAAAGATGGCGGAAACCCGCGATGCGCATACTCTTTCATCGGGAACCCCACAGGAAGAAGCGTATGCCGAATACGCGAACAAGATGAAGTCCCTTGCAAATCAGGCTCGCAAGGAGATGGTGACCACTGGGCGCATAAAATATGACTCCTCGGCAAAGGAAGTGTATGCGAACGAGGTTGCTTCGCTGACAGCGAAGCTCAACGTGGCGCTTATGAACGCGCCACGGGAGAGGCACGCGCAGGTCATCGCAAAGTCGGTGGTAGACGCAAAGAGAAAAGATAATCCCGATATGACCAAGAAAGAGATAAAGAAAGCGAACCAGCAGGCGCTTGCTGCCGCGAGAGAAAAGGTGGGGGCGAAGCGAACAAAGGTGACAATTACCGACCGTGAATGGGAGGCAATACAGTCGGGTGCAATATCTGAAAACAAGCTTTCACAGATAATTCAAAATGCAGACATAGACGATCTTCGGCAGAGGGCGACGCCGAGGACAAAGACAACACTCAGCGAGGCAAAAATAGCCAAGATGAAGGCTATGGACGCATCGGGCTATCCGATGTCGAAAATTGCGGACTCTCTGGGTATATCAACATCAACGGCAAGAAAATACCTCAGCGGAAAGGAGTGACCATGAATGACTGAATGCAGGCTGACAACTTTCGATAATCCGTACGACCCGTTTACTCAGTTCGTGGAGTGGTTTCTCTTTGACGAAGAGAAGGGATACCACACCTGCGGATATTTAGGGCGCATAGCTCGTACATCGGACGCATTCTCCGAAGAGGAAAACGACCGCGAGGTCGAAAGAGCGATAGACGAGATAATACGCTACGATTTCCGCAACATTTACAAGAAAGTCACGCGCGGAAGCGCTAAGGCGATCGCGTCAAGGGCGTGACGGATATTTTTGGGAGGGGCGTGAGCAACCCCTCCCACTTTTTTCTTTTATACAAGGATATCGTTTGAATGAGCAGGCAGGCTTTTGGCATGGCCGGTTTTCTCCTTTCGGGCACGGTAAAGTTCCTGACGCGGGGTCTGCCTGTTCATCCAAGCAATATCGAAACTAAAAATGGAGGTGATGATCTTTGAGGAGAAAAAATGTAGCTGCCGATGGCGGCGAAGAGCGTATCAAACGCGGAAGACCAGCGAGAACGCCCGAGGCGCAGGAGAACCGCATGATATCCCTTGCAATTGACCTTGCGGAAAAACAGTTGATGGAGGGGACGGCTTCATCACAGGTCATCACCCACTATCTCAAACTCGGTTCCTCTAGGGAGAGAATAGAAAAAGAACTTCTCGAAGAGAAGAAAAAACTGGCGCAGGCGAAAACAGAAGCACTGGAGAGCGGCAAACACATGGAAGAGCTGTTTGAGCAGGCAATGAACGCCCTTAAAGGATACCGAGGGATGGACGACGACGAGGACGACGAATGACAGGTGATTATGCTGAACGCAGTTATTCCGAGCTTTCGCGACTAGCAACCTTTGAAGAAAGGCTTGAATACCTCAGACTGAAAGGTTCGGTCGGGGCGGATACATTCGGGTTTGACAGACAATTCAATCAGATATTTTACCGTTCGGCAGAATGGAAACGGGCGAGGGATATTGTTATTGCGCGGGATATGGGCTGCGACCTTGGTGCAGAGGACCGACCAATATTCGGTAGGATACTCATTCACCATATAAACCCTATAACGATGAACGATATCCACGAGGGGAGCGAGCGGCTGCTTGACCCCGAAAATCTGATATGTGTATCGCATGAAACACACAATATGATACATTATGGCACGGCTGACAAAAAAGATATTCTTCCCTCGGAGCGGGCACCGGGAGATACAATACTGTGGAAGAAGCTCGGAACACGGAGGTGAGGCATTTGGAAAATGTTAAGGACAGCATACTTCTGTCAACAAAAAAACTGCTGGGTATAGAACCTGAGATGACGGCATTTGACGACGCACTGATACTGCACATAAATACGGCGCTTTCTGTTTTGCATCAGCTTGGTGTCGGACCAGAGGGCGGGATTTGCATTACAGACGACAGCACCACATGGGACGAGCTTACCGGAGGGGACAGCCGTCTTTCAATGGTGAGGACATATGTGCAGATGAAAGTACGGATGATGTTCGACCCTCCGACTTCTTCGGCGGTGATGGAGTCAATGGATAAACTGTTGAAAGAAACGGAGTGGCGCATACTGGCTGTTACCGATTATGGAACGGGCGGAAGCAGCTCAGGCGGAGAGTGCGTGGATGAAGCGGCGAGAGCAGAGATACGCGCGCACGAGAACGACCGCAGCATACATAAGACCGATAAGGACATTGATAACGCTATCGGAGAGATAAAGGTTATACGTTGTAAGCTGTAAAAAATTCAAAATGGAGAGAAAGTATGACTGATATAAATACAAAAGAAATGGACGGCATTGAAATTTATTTCGATGCAAGGACAACAGAACAGTGGGCGGAGATCACAAAAGTCGTTCCCAAAGGATATATATGTGTTGAATTCACGACCGATGAGAAATGCAGGCTGAAAGTCGGAGATGGAACGAAGCAGTATTCCGAGCTTCCGTATGCGGGAGGTGATGTTGGCCCGGCAGAAATCGAGAAAATTGCCGAAAGAGTGGTAAGCGATGCATTTGGTGAACAGGGAATACTGTTTCGCTATAAGGGGCGCGTTAATTCGCCGGATGATCTTCCTGCCGATGGCAACGAAACCGGCGACGTTTGGCTTGTCGGCGAGGAAGACGCAAAAGAATTTGCTGAATACTACTGGACCGGCACTTTCTTTGACTATATGGGCCGAAAAGAAGAGGTCGACTTTTCGGAGTATTACAAGAAGAGCGATGTTGACACCTTACTTTTAAGCAAGGCAGAAAAAGAAGTTGTCGATGAGCTCAGCAACAGACTTACGGAGCTGGAGGAAACCTGTGTGCGAAGCACAGATAAGCTTATACTTACCTGCAAGATGAACTGAGGTGATCAAAATGGCAGACAGGAACATGGAAACCGAAATAAATGTCGAGTTTGAGGAAACCTCGGCGCGGCAGAGCCTTGAAACGGGAGAAAGTTTGCCCGTGCTGTTTGGAAAGGTGAAGACATGGCTTAAAGACCTCCAGCCTGTCTGCTTTTCGGGCGACGCAGCAACAGTAAACGGATGTTCGGTGAACAAGGATGTGCCGGAAAATGCTGTGTTTACTGATACCGTAAATCCGGACATTATTTCGGAACCCGCAGACATCATAACTTTAGGCGGATTACAGGGCGGGATCCCATTTTCAGAGATATCTGTCGGCTGCAAAAATCTGTTTGACGGAGAACTTGTAGTCGGTATGGTAGGCGTAAAATCGGGAATGATCGACAATACAACGAACAGCGCAAAGAGATATCTCAGCACAAAAAAACTTATGCCGGCAGAATCAATGACAACATATACCGCCAGCAATGCCGAAAGCAAAAAACTTGATGCAGTTGTGTATTACAACACGAAAGGCGAAGTTATAGGAAATACATACGCCGGTGTGGGAGGGTTCGACACATTCACCACGCCGCATAACTGCAAGTTTATACGGTGGCGCTATCTGTTTGACGATGTTCAGTCTGATACAAGTGCACTGACCGATGTTCAGATCGAGAAGGGAAATACTGCAACGGATTACGAAGATACTCTTGTTGGCACAAGCGTGGGAATCCGGGTTTGCGGTAAAAATCTTATACCGCTGATATACCAAAGCGCAACCATCAGCGGGGTGGACTTCGCGGTAAATCCGGATGGGAGCATTTCGGTATCGGGCACGGCGACTGCTGATATATACTACACGCTGGATGCCCGAGATTATATGCTGTATAAAAAAGGTACTGTAATGAGTCTTTCCGGCTGCCCGAAAGGCGGGGGGTTAGACACATTTAATTTGTACTATTCGCTTCGCAATGTAAACAATGTATCTGTTGGCGGACATGGCGACTACGGTGATGGTGTGACGTTTACAATGTCGACACGGTCGGATGTCACTGCTATTGGTGTTACGATCAAAATTTCAAAGAACGCCAGTGTGAATGCAACATTCTATCCCCAGCTTGAAGTCGGTGACCGGATCACACCGTATGAACCGTACTGCGGCAACGAATACTGCTTTATGGTAAGTTCTGTTCCCTGTTTGCTTCCGGAAAAAATTCCGCAGAAGAGCGGCATAAACAACTTGCTTATTTCAAGCGGTTATATCAGAGCCGTGGCTGTCAGGGAAGACCGATCCATCGGAAGTATGTGGAGCGGTATAAAAGACGCTTGCACCGATGTGTTTTCAGATATCGGTGACGTGGTCACTCTCGATTGTATTCAGGGCGGAATACCCTTTGGTAAAATAGAACTTAACTGCCGCAACCTTTTGGGGCAGGCTGTTGCAAAAGGTGTGGCCGGCAATACTGACAGCGGATTCAACTTACAAGATAGCGCCTATGCGAGAAGTTATATTTGTAAACTGCTTCCGCATACGACCTATACCCTTAAAAAATATGACAAGGGCAACAGATTCAGGTTTGTATTTTTTGATGACGAGCCGTCGGCTGCTGTCGACAAGAATGAAATACAACCGGCTGTGACATCTCCGACATACACGTTTACAACCGGTTCCGACCATCTGTGGATGGTTTATACGAGCCATTACGGTGATGCGGATTCCGGTGTAATAGAACCCGTTGCACAGCTCGAATACGGTTCTTTGCCGACGGGGTACACTCCGTCGATAATCGGTTCCAAAGTCATAATCCATTCCTGTGGAAAAAACCTCGGAAGAATGGACAACAAGACAGTGACTGTTGCAGGAACGACCTATACAGTTTCGGGCGAAACGCTTACACTGAACGGCGAGCATACACCAAACGGCGCAAATGTTAACGTTGACTTGTCAAGCGGCGGGTATGAATGGTTTGGTTTAACCGATGTTGAAAAGCTTGCACGAAGCGGCAACTTTTTCATTGCACCTCCCGGAACATACACTCTGACGGTCGAAGGTCTTTCGGGGAATGTCGTAAGAACCGATGAGGCAGGATGGGTGTCCATAGTGGTGTACAACTCGAACGCTGAAAGGTTCAATGTGGAATTGCCACAGGGCGGAAAGAAGGCTTCGATAACATTTACAAGCCAGTACCCCCTTGTAATGGTGGCACAGTATATAACATATACGATAACCAGTGTTCTGTTTGATAATTATGTATGCCGTTATCAGTTAGAGCGGGGCGATACCGCTACGGAATACGAGGCATACGATGGAAGCGTGTTCGAAGTAACGCCTGATGAGCTTCCGTTCACAGTAACTGAAGATATTGTACAGCAGGCGGGCACGAATGTTGTATCTGTTTCGGCTGGCGAAGTCAGAGTAATAGGGTCGAGGATCAACCATACAGTAAAAAAAATATGGGATAAGCTCAACAATATTGCTGCAAGGCTGGACGACAACGCGGAGGTGACAACTAATGGCGAATGAACTTTACCACCACGGAATTCTCGGTCAGAAGTGGGGTGTGCGCAGATTTCAAAATGCGGACGGCTCCCTGACCGACGCAGGACGGAAGAGATACGATGTAGATATTGAGGGGCAGAAGCAGAGAGTTAAAGAGGCTAAAACCGCTAGGAAAGAAGCGGCTCGTAAGGTCAATAAGGAGGCAACTGCACATATCGTTGCCTCGAAAGAAACAAGGGACGCTTACACCAAAGCCGTCGAAAAAGAGGGCTGGGAGAAACGCAAGCTTTCTGACGAGAGAACAAAGGCGGCGTTCAATCGTTCTTCGGGAAAGAAATCCAAACACCGTATAGCTCTCGAACAGAAGTACATGGAAAAAGGCATGACAGCGGACGAAGCCGAGATAGCGGCATACAGACGCGTACGTACCGAGCGTGCCATTGCTATTGCAGGTGGCATGACACTTGCGGCTGCGGCGGCTTATGTGGCTTATAAGCACTATGATCTCAACGCAGATAAGGTGCTCAAAAATGTTGAACTCAAAAACATATCGGATACGGATAATCTTGATATTTCGCGGCAGTTCTATGCGGCGTACAGGAAAGGCGATGTCAAAAAATACCTAGGTTTATACGGAGGTCAGCTTTCGGATGAAATTGGCGGCGTTCATCAGACAACCATCGGAATTAAGGATAAGCTTAATGTTGCCGGAAGAAAGACTGCTGTAAAGACTCTTGCCGATATGGTCGGCAGAAACAATGACATAATCAGTGACCTTCAGTCTGATCTTCAATCGTATCACACAAAAGTAGCTGCTGCTTCCACACCTGCCGGTCGTGCGCTTGCCAACAGAGCAGGGAGGGACCTGTCAAAAGGCAAAATAACAAAAAGTGTCTATGACATGCTTAACTCTGTCCAGACACTGGGAGATGAGAAGAGCAACGCAGGAAAAAAGCTGTATTCCGAGTTGACAAAAGCAGGATATGATGCTATAATAGATGTCAACGATAAGAAATACAGCGGGTATAGCTCGAAAAGTCCGCTGATCGTGTTCAATGGTGCCGAAAAAGTTATGAAAAAAAGTGTTCGGGACGTCAGCCGCACGGAAGTGTGGAAACACCTCCCGGCTGAAATGGCTAAGGTTCAGATATCGGCATACTTAAAAGCACAGGCTCCGTGGGCTGCCACATGGGCGGCGGGCTATGCCACCGTCAAGGGTGTAAAAGCGCACAAGAACAAGCAAAGTCGTGACAGAATAGTAGCCGAATACAGAAGAGAGCACCCTGACACAAAGCTTACATATAACCAGATAATAGATAACTATTATGGTTCAAAATAAGGAGGAATTTGTATGAATAACGGCGCATTATTTGGTCTGTGTGTTCTCGGGGCGTTTGCCACGGGAGGAATACGACAGCTTATAAGATATCCGGCTGTCAAGAGGGAGGCTGAAAAGCTTATCAAGAGCATTCCTGATATGACGGAAAATGACATGGCGCTATGCCTTAAGCTGAACCGTCCTATCCCTCCTCTTCCGTTCGATATCTGCGGACGCATCAGGTACGACGCACTCAATGAAGTCAATAAAGCGCTCGCGGCGAAGAGAGCGGGCAAAGGGTGATATTTTACAACATAAATGAATTACTGGACGTTTGGCGGCGTCCGGTTTTTTGTTTGTGGGAAAGGATATAGTATGCGTAACGAACTTACCCATTCCGGCGTGCTCGGAATGAAATGGGGCATAAGGCGGTATCAGAACGAAGACGGAAGCTACACCGCCGAGGGAAAGAAGCGCAGGAAGCATATCGAGGCGCAGGAAAGAAAAAAGAGCGACTACAAGAATCGCGGAGGGCTTACAAATGCTGAACTTGAAACCATGGTAAAACGCTTGCAGCTTGAAAAGCAGGTCAGAGAACTTACTGAAAGCGAAGTCACCCCCGCCAAAACTTATGTGAATTCGATACTGAAGGATATCGGAAAGCGTTCGATAACTTCAATAGGTACCGGCGCGGCACTTTATGGGGCAATGGCAATCGTCTCAAAATCCTTTAACCTGAAAGACTTTGGAGCAGCTATGTTTAATGGCGGTCCTAAGAAGAAATAGCACGCGAAAAAAACAGGCCTCTTTATGAAAACGAAAGGAGGTTTTCTATTATGGAAAACAATATTGAAGAAATTCTTAAAGAGGTTGAAGTAATCGTGAGAGAAAACAACGGCGATGTTGTGGTAGATTCTATTAAGAACTTCCGAAGCGTCACACGACATTTATATCGGTGTGGCATTCGGGACGGCTTAATATTAGCTACTGTAATCGTATTGGTGGGTACACTCACAGGTTCTGTAATCATACCCAAAATTGAGGAACTTGTTCACAACCATAAGAAAAAACATAACTGACTTAAAACGAGGGAAGCCTTTAACAGGGGCTTTTCTCTTTTGACGAAAATGGGTTATTATTTTCCTGTGGCTTTCTTTATTATTGTTAGCGCTATTCCCCCGACGGTGAGTCCGCTTGCAACAGCAATGCCAACGTTTTTGAATTTATGCTCCTTTTTGCGCATGCAATACAGGCATAAGTCCGGCTTGTACCACACGGGCAGCTTGGCTCCGCATTTCTTACAGGTTCTTTCTTTCATTATTGATCTCCTTTCGGCAGGCTGACTATGTCAGAACAAGGCAAGGAAGCGATATTTTCCCTGATACCGTTCAGCTTTTCCGACCAGTAGCTGTCGGGGCGCCCGGTGTTCAGGTCAAGCAGTTCGATCATTTTGGGTCTGGCGTATGAATTGCTGAGATATTCGGAATAAACCGTAAGACTTCTGACGGCGGCTTCCGGTTCGTTCATTTCCATGTATGCCATGGCTTCTGTCGTGGATACTGAATTAATTGCGTCCAGTCCGACGCAAAGCTTGTCCATGGCTTCCTCTATCTTTGCAGGCGAAGCTCCTTTCAGGAATTTGCCTATGAGGTCTTCAGGCTGATTTTCTATAAAGGCGAGGGTTTCTTTCTGGCTGAGCATGAGCTTTTGTCTGGCGGTTTCGGAGGACTGAGCGATATGTATCAGAGCCTGATATTTAAGAGAGGGGTCGGATATTGTGACAGCGGTAAGCAGATTCTGCCGACAGGCACAGGCTTCCGCAAGGCGGTCGTTTTCCTGACCGCGAAGTATTTCTTTAACCGCTCTCTGTATATCCTGAAGCTGCCCTGATATTTGCGCCATCTGCATCTGCATTGCAAAATTCGTCAGCGCATTCATGATATCCGGGGCGAGCTGAACCTTTTCAAGCTCCAGATGACCTGCGAATTGCTTCGTTTTGGTATTCCAGAGTTCAGCAATTATTTTTCCGTCTTTTCTGGTAAAAAGTTTAAGCGTGCCATTGTCCAAAAGTTTCTTTTGCAGCGGCGATAACATAACTCTCAATTCTGTTTTGGGTATGCAGGATTTGACCGCCGCTATGAATGACGGCGCAGTCAGGAGCATTGATTTAATGTGCTCAAGGTCTGCGTTGAGTTTCCGGGCGAAGCAATTCCGGTATTCGTTATCGCCCGACAGATATTCGGCGGGGTCTGCGGCGTACCCCTCCGCCTCAGGCTGATAATTTGTATCTTTCATCATCTTATCCTCCCATGACTGATATTTGCTGTATTTTTTTCGGCGGTTATGATACTTTTATAGCGTTGCTTTATATTATCCATGCTGTTCCTTCCTGTTTCTGTCTTTTTTGTGTCAAGCAATATTATATCACAAAAAAAGACCATGTGTCAATAAAGGCTTTCGTTATATACGCGAAGTTTACATGGGGTTTTATGAAAACGAAAGGAGGTTTTCTATGAAAAAGTTGTTAATTGGCTTTGGCTGTTATGCCGTAGTGTCAACTGTATCTGCAATCATTATGGGCGCTTATACGCGCAAAATATTGAATTGCATACTTGACGAAGCGGAAAAGGCAAATAAGTGCAAAAATAATGACAGCGATACTGTAGAAACAATAGTTGAAAGCGAGGAGGAGTCCTGAACAAGGGCTCTTTCTCTTTTGCATATGGAGGTTTTTATGAACAATGAACTTTACCATCATGGCATACTCGGTATGAAATGGGGCGTCAGAAGGTACCAGAATAAGGACGGAAGTTACACCACCGAGGGAAAGAAACACTATTCGCAAACCACGGGCGACTTTAGGAAAGAGACTCAAAGAGCAAAACGAGAAGCACAGCGCCACGAAAAAGAGAAGAAAGAAAAAATACAAAAGATTATAAAGACCGCAATATCCGCCGTGGGTGCGGTGAAAGTAGCAGATCTTTTAATGGAGATGCACGGCGTGAATACTCGGGCATTAAAATACAATTTTGTACAAGCCGTTGTAAATAAAGCACGAAATGTCGCTTATGATTTTAGACACCCATGGCATAAAAATCCCGATGGTATGCAATGGCGGGTTGAATGATTGCTGAGATAAATAATATCAGCTCTTGTCTTTCGACTTTTTGGAGTAATATACATACATTGCAACTGCTCCGATACCTGCGGTGGCCAAGTTGGTAAATATCAGACCGACCGGATCGGACAAAATTGCTTTTGCGTTTTTCATGTTATGCGTCGCATTTGCAGCGCCGCATACTTTCTTGCCATTCGCATTAATATATGAACGGGTAACCAGTTTACTCCATGCATTTTTCATTATTTTGGTCTCCTATCAATCATCATCAAATAATGAGCACCCGTCCGTGCACATCGGGTACGGTCCACCACAGGCAACACAGCCTGATGGTACGCGACCCTTATATTCTTTTTTGCGAATGGGGCGGGCATATTCATAGGTGCAGTCGTCATCTTCGTTGTAATCTTCATCATCGGATTCATATTCTGCTATTTCGGTATTTCTCCCTGATGAAATAACCTTTACGGCGAAAAGTGCTGCCGAGCCGAGAATAACGGCTGCTCCTGCGGCTATTTTGGCACCAAGCGGAATTTTATTATCTTTCATCATCTTATCCTCCCATGACTGATATTTACTGTAATTTATTGCATTATAGCATAAACTGCAGCAAATGTCAATTGGCAGGAGGATATTTTTATGTCCAAAAGGAGGTCATGTGCATGGCACTTTCAAACACCGCCGTTCCGAGATATTACGGCGAATTCAGAAATGCCGTGCTGCGCGGCGAGATACCTATATGCAGAGAGATAGGGCTGGAGATGAACCGTATCGACGACCTTATTGCAAACCCCGGCGTGTATTACGACGATACCGCTGTTGAGGGGTGGATAAAGTTCTGCGAGAACGAGCTCACCCTTACAGACGGTTCCCCAATGCATATGCTGGACAGCTTCAAGCTGTGGGGGGAGCAGGTATATGGCTGGTACTATTTTGTGGAACGAAGCGTATATAAGCCGTACAAGGACGGGCACGGCGGGCGGTACGTCACAAAACGAATAAAGAAACGGCTTATCAACAAGCAGTACATAATTGTGGCACGAGGTGCGGCAAAATCGGTGTACGTTTCAACAAACCACAATTATTTTCTGAATATAGACCCGACAACGACGCATCAGGTGGCGACAAGCCCGACAATGAAGCAGTCAGAAGAAGTGCTTGCACCCATCAAGACCGCGATAGCGAGGGCTAGGGGGCCGCTGTTCAAGTTCCTTACCGAGGGTTCGATACGAAACACCTCCGGTTCACCGATGAACCGTGCAAAGCTTGCTCCAACCAAAAAGGGAATTGAAAACTTCCTTACGGGGTCGCTGCTGGAGATACGTCCGATGAGTATAGACAAGCTTCAGGGACTTAACAGCAGGATAAACTCGGTAGACGAATGGCTCTCGGGGGATGTGAGGGAAGATGTTATCGGGGCGCTGGAACAGGGCGCTTCCAAAAATGATGATTATATCATTTTTGCGATAAGCTCGGAGGGTACTGTACGAAACGGAGTGGGCGATTCCATCAAAATGGAGCTTATGCAGATACTGAACGGCGAATACATAAACCCCCATGTGTCTATTTTCTGGTACAAGCTGGACAGCGTGGACGAGGTCGGCGACCCCGAGATGTGGATAAAGGCCAACCCGAACATCGGAAAGACTGTGACATACGAAACATATCAGCTGGAGGTCGAGAGGGCAGAGAAATCTCCCGCGGCACGGAATGATATTCTTGCAAAGCGCTTCGGGCTGGCGATGGAGGGCTATACCTACTTCTTCACATACGAGGAAACGCTTACACACAGGAAGCGGGATTTCTGGCAGATGGCGTGCGCAATGGGAGGAGACCTTTCACAGGGGGACGACTTCTGTGCGTTCACATTCCTGTTCCCGCTGTCTAACGGCGAATTCGGTGTGAAGACGAGGAATTATATTTCTTCGCACACGTTGATGAAGCTTCCGAGTGCTATGCGGGCCAAATACGATGAGTTCATGAAAGAGGGCAGCCTTATCGTGAACGAGGGCGTTGTGCTTGACCTTGATGAGGTGTATGACGACCTTGACGCACACATTATCTCCTGTGGGTATGATGTAAGGGCGTTCGGGTATGACCCGTATAACGCGAAGTCTTTTGTGGAACGCTGGGTTCGCGAAAACGGACCGTTTGGTGTTGACAAGGTTATACAGGGCGCAAGAACAGAGAGTGTTCCTCTCGGCGAGCTGAAAAAACTAGCGGAGGAGAGAATGCTGCTGTTTGACGAAGCGCTTATGTCCTACGCGATGGGCAATTGCATAACCATGGAGGACACCAACGGTAACAGGAAATTGCTGAAAAGACGGCATGAAGCAAAGATAGATCCGGTGTCGGCAATGATGGACGCATTTGTCGCTTATAAGCGGAACAAGGATGCGTTCGAGTAAACGGAGGATTTTCAAAAATGGAAAACAGACTCGTACATTCAGGTGTGCTTGGAATGAAGTGGGGCATAAGGCGTTATCAGAACGAGGACGGAACACTTACCGAAGCGGGTAAGCGGCATTACAGCCGGCTTCACAGCCAGTATGTCCACAAGACAAAGGACATGGCACGGCAGTACCATAAAAAGAGCCGCGAGGTTCTGAAGGACACAGACAACACAGAAAGTTCATTAAGTAACGCGGAAAGGGCGAGGATCAATGAGGATTTCTCCAAAAACTGGCTTGCTGCACACGACGAGCTCATGAAGATGCCCATAGACTCACTGAAAACAAGGAAAGAGTACCGTGAATTTATAAGCGACCGCATAAGCAGGGGGCTCGAACAGAAAATATACTTCTACATTTGAAGCCGGAGGATTTCAAAATGGAAAACAAGTTAATCACTTTTGTGAAGAACAAGTGGAACGCATTCCGAAACAAAGACCCCACTTCGGGTATAAATGTCGGGACGGGATATATGTTCAGACCCGACCGTCCGAGATTCAGCAGAGGGAATGAGCGTTCGATCGTAACCTCTGTGTATAACCGCATTGCGCTTGACGTGGCGGCGGTGGACATTCGCCATGTACGGCTGGATGACAGCGGGAAATATCTTTCGGACATGAACTCGGGGCTCAATAACTGCCTGACGCTGGCGGCAAATACGGATCAGACAGGACGGGCGTTCATGCAGGACGTGGTTATGTCCATGCTGGACGAGGGGTGCGTTGCAATCGTTCCCGTGGAAACGGAGGGCGACCCGTGGCAGTCGACCCCGACAAATATTTACACGATGAGAACCGGTAAAATCGTTGACTGGTATCCGCAGCACGTCAGAGTGAATATATACAACGAACGAAGCGGGAACAAGGAAGATATTGTACTGCCGAAGTCGGCGGTGGCTATTGTCGAGAATCCGTTTTATGCCGTGATGAATGAACCGAACTCCACGCTTCAGCGACTGCTCAGAAAGCTGACCCTGCTGGACGGCGTGGACGAGGCTACAAGCTCGGGAAAGCTCGACCTTATCGTTCAGCTTCCGTATGTAATCCGCTCTGAGGCGCGCAAGAAGCAGGCTGAAGAACGGCGCAAACAGATAGAAGAACAGCTTGCGGGGTCGAAATACGGCATCGCATATACAGATGGTACGGAACACATAACTCAGCTCAATCGCTCGGTCGAAAACCAGCTTATGCCGCAGATAGAATACCTGACGAGTATGCTATACAGCCAGCTGGGTATAACGCAGGCGATACTGGACGACACGGCGGACGACAAAACTATGCTGAATTATAACAACCGCACCATCAAGCCTATACTTGACGCGATAGCCGACGAAATGAAGCGAAAATTCCTGTCAAAGACCGCACGATCGCAGGGGCAGTCTATCAAGTATTTCCGCGACCCGTTCGAGCTCGTGCCGGTTGCAAATGTCGCAGAAATTGCGGACAAGTTTACGAGGAACGAGATAATGACATCGAACGAGATACGGCAGGCTATCGGCATGAAACCGTCCAACGACCCTAAGGCGGACAAGCTGATGAACAGCAACATCACACAGCCGACGGAAAAAACGGACGCCAAAGATGGCGCTTCGTCGGAAATTTCCGAGATAAAGGAGATAATTCAAAATGGCAAAGGAAGCTTATGATTTTTGCGGCTGGGCGACGCGGAACAATATCCGCTGCTCAGACGGCCGCACGATAATGCGCGACGCATTCAAGGACAACGACGGACAGACGGTTCCGCTTGTCTGGAACCACTCTCATAACGACCCCGGAAACGTCATTGGTCACGGTTTACTGGAGAACCGTGAGGACGGCGTTTATATTTACGGCGCGTTCAACGACACCGAAAAAGGACAGATCGCAAAAAATCTCGTTCTGCACGGTGATGTTGACGCACTTTCCATTTATGCGAACAAACTCAAGCAGAACGGCGGATATGTTATGCACGGTGATATCCGCGAGGTGAGCCTTGTGCTTGCGGGGGCTAACCCGAGGGCTTACATAGAATCTGTTGTCCAGCACGGGGAGGACAGCGAAGAGGGGGCTGTAATCTATACAGGCGACGCCCCCGAAATTTACCATTCGGATATGCTTGAGGGCGACGAGCTCCGCAAGAAAAAAACATCCGAAGACGACAAGGAGGACGACAAAATGGCAGACGAGAACAATAAGAAGGACACCGAAGAAACAGTAGGTGATGTGTGGAAGACGCTCACCGAAAAGCAGCAGACCGCAGTTTACGCAATTATCGCACAGGCGCTGGCAGATAACGGCGTAACCGATGACGATGACGATACAAAGGAGGGCAAGACCATGAAACACAACATTTTCGACAACGACATCCGCGACGATCAGAACTATCTGTCGCACGCCGATCAGGAGAACATCCTGACTATCGCGAAGAGCAATTCCGTGGGCTCTCTTCGGGATGCGATAGATATTTATGCGGAGCAGAACGGCGGCAGTCTGGCACACGGCTTTGACAGCATAGAGGAACTGTTCCCCGACTACAAGGATGTAAGACCCGGCGCACCCGAGATGATCACTCGCGATATGGGCTGGGTAAATGCCGTAATGCAGAAGTGCGAAAAGTCGCCCATCAGCCGCATCCGCACACGATTTGCCGACCTCAGACAGGACGACCTGAGAGGAAACGGCTTTGCAAAGGGTAAGCAGAAAAAGAACGCGGGGAATATCAAACTTCTGAAGAGAACCACCGACCCGCAGACTGTTTACCGCAAGGACGCGCTGAACCGCGATGATATTGTCGACATCACCGACTTTGACGTTGTTGACTACCAGTACAATGTTATGCGCCAGAACCTTAACGAGGAACTGGCACTGGCCATCATGGTTGGCGACGGCAGAGAAGACGGCGACGAAATGAAGATCGACGAGAGCCACATCCGTTCTATCTGGCATGACGACGAACTCTACACCATCCACGCGGATGTCGACTATGCGGCGGCAAAGAAGGAGCTTCAGGGCTCCAATACATCTGCAAACTTCGGCGATAACTATGTTCATGCTGAAGCGGTTATCACAGCGGCGCTTTATGCACGCGAGAAGTACAAGGGCAGCGGTAATATGGATTTCTACTGCACTCCTCACCTGCTTAACATCATGCTGCTTGCGAGAGATCTCAACGGCAGACGTATCTACGACAGCAAGAGCGACCTTGCGGCTGCGCTGAATGTCGGCAACATCTACACCGTAGAACAGTTTGAGGGCAAGACAAGAAAGACGAGCGACGGCGACACCAAGAAGCTGCTGGGTCTGTTCGTGAACCTTTCCGACTATCGTATCGGTGCTACAAAGGGCGGTCAGATCACCCGTTTCAACCAGTTCGATATCGACTTCAATCAGGAGAAGTATCTTATCGAAACCCGTTGCAGCGGCGCTCTGACAAGAGTTTACTCCGCCATCGCGCTCGAGGAGCCTGTCGCAAAGAACACTGCTTCCGACAGCTCCGATACAGAGCAGGCGGCCTGATAAAAAAATCAAAATGGCTAAGTTCTACGGAAAAATCGGTTATGCGCAGACCATAGAAACAGACCCCGGTATATGGGAAGAGCGCGTGACCGAGCGGAGCTATACGGGCGACCTTATAAGAAACACCCGAAAATTACAGGGGGGAGAGAAGGTGAATGCCGATATAACCGTATCGAACGAAGTGAGCATAATTGCAGACCCGTTTGCGAACGGGAACTTCCATTCGATGCGGTATATCGAATTTATGGGAGCGAGATGGAAGATAGACTCGGTCGAGGTGCAATATCCCCGACTGATATTATCAATAGGAGGGATATACAATGGCGGGGACGCTGAAAATGACCCGGACGGAGCTCCAGAGGACGCTTGAGGGGATACCCGGCGTGCGCGGAGTGTATTATCAGCCGCCCGAATCACTGAAGCTGAAATACCCCGCAATAATCTACTCACGCGCTTCCATCGGAAACACACACGCCGATAACAATGTTTATCGGCAGGATATTTCGTATGAACTCGTCGTGGTGGAGCACGACCCCGAAGGTGCAGTAACGGAAGCGGTATCGCGGCTGCCGATGTGCAGACATAACAGGCACTATGTTTCGGACGGGCTTAACCATGACGTGTTTACTATAGTAATATAAAGGAGGATGATTTATGTCCAGACTGGAATGGGACAAGACGGGCGAAAAGCTTTATGAAACCGGCGTTGACATGGGTGTGCTTTACCCCAAGGACAAGAGCGGCGCATATCCGGCGGGCGTTGCATGGAACGGTCTTACCGCTGTGAACGAGAGCCCCTCGGGCGCTGAAGCGACAGCGCTGTATGCGGACAACGCCAAGTATCTCGAGCTTATTTCTACGGAGGAATTTGGCGGTACGATAGAGGCATATATGTACCCCGACGAGTTTGCGGCGTGCGACGGTTCCGCCGACCTTGTGGAGGGTATCGCGGCAACACAGCAGGAAAGACAGCACTTCGGCTTCTGCTATCGCACCCTTGTCGGCAGCGATACGGAGGGCACAAAGCATGGATACAAGATACATATCGTATATGACGCCGTAGCAAAGCCCTCGAGTCGTGACAACTCTACCGTAAACGACAGTCCCGAGGCTGTAACGATGTCGTGGGAATTTACCACGACACCCGTAAAGGTCGGCAAGGAGGGCGTCAAGCCCACAGCGCACCTTATCATCGACTCGACAAAGCTTGCCAAGGAAAAGCTCAAGAAGCTTGAAGATGTGCTTTACGGCGACCAGAGCAGCACTGCAAAGCTGCCTCTGCCAGATGAGATCATAGAGCTCATCAACGCGGCGGCATAATTCAAAATGCACGTCCGACTTTAGCGTGCAAACATCGACTACCCCGGCGGAAAAGGTCTGCCGGGGTTATATTTTTGTATCTACGAAAGGAAAAACACTATGCTTACTACAAAAACTGTTACCTACACCGACTACAACGGAGTTGAAAGAACCGAGAAGTTTTATTTCAACCTTACGCAGGCTGAACTGCTTGATATGGAACTGTCCGCGTCCGGCGGTCTGGAAAAGGAATTAAGAGCTATCATCGACGCTGATGACAAGCGTGCTCTGATCAACAAGGTCAAGGAATTCATGCTGAAGGCATACGGCGTTAAGAGCGACGACGGCAAGCGCCTTGTGAAGAACGATGAAGTTCGCGAGGCGTTCGTGCAGTCCGAGGCTTACAGCAAGATCCTTATGGAACTTCTGACGGACGAAAAAGCGTGCGCGGCTTTCTTCAACGCTATCGTGCCTTCGACCGCGCCCGCACCGATGCCTGTACACGGCGTGAACGGCTGATAAATAACAATGCTGCGGATAACAGTTCCCGAAACGGAGCGATGGGACGAGGCAAAAGAGGAATTTGTCTACACAAAGGCGATGACGCTTCAGCTTGAGCATTCTCTCGTTTCCGTTTCAAAATGGGAAGCACGGTGGCATAAACCGTTTCTGTCAAAGCAGGAGAAGACTGACGAGGAGATAAACGACTATGTGAAATGCATGACGCTTACGCAGAACGTACCCGATGAAGTCTATTCCTGTCTTTCGGCAGAGAATATTTTGCAGATAGAAAAATATATTGAGGACCCGATGACCGCGACCACGTTTTTAAAGGAGCCCGAGCGGGGCGGTCGTTCAGTTGTTACGGCGGAAATAATCTACTACTGGATGGTGACATTCGGTATACCGTTCGAGTGCCAAAAATGGCATCTGAACCGGCTGTTGGTGCTGATACAGGTGTGCGAGAGGAAGAACCGCCCGCCGAAGAAACAGAGCCAGCGAAGCATAATGGAGAGAAACGCCGCACTGAACGCGCAGCGAAGAAAAAAGCTGGGGTCAAAGGGTTAGGAGGACAGCATAAAATCATGAAAGAACAGATCATAAGAAAACTTACAAGCCGCAAGCTGTGGCTCGCGGTAACAACACTTATTACAGGCCTTATACTCGCTTTCGGAGGAAACTCTGACACGGCGCAGACGGTATCGGGCTGCATAATGAGCCTTGGCTCGGTTATCGCCTACATATTCGGCGAGGGGCTGGTAGACAGCGCCCGCATTGCTGAAAGCAACAATAATAAGGAGGATGATGAAGATGGCTGCTAATGCTAAGCTGAAGAAGAACATACACGGTGTTGATATTTCGTACTGCCAGACAGGACTGGACTACGAAAAAATGAAGAAGGAGGACGTCAACTTCGCCATTATCCGCGCAGGATATACCGGAACGGGTACGCACAAACAGTACACGGACAAGATGCTGTCGAAGCACGTTGCAGGCTGCGCAAAGGCGGGTATTCCCTACGGATACTACTGGTATTCGGCGGCTCGCACAGTTACCGAAGCCAAGCGCGAAGCAAGATACTGCGCGGCGGCGATAAGAAAATACGACAGACCGTCGTACCCCGTGTTCTTCGATATAGAAGAACCCATCATCGCAGACGAGGGCGCCGCGACCGCTACGGATATCTGTCTTGCGTTCATCGAAGAAATGAACGCACAGGGGTATCCCTCGGGGATATACACAAACCCCGACTGGCTTGAGAACAAGCTGGAAAAGAAGCGGCTCATGGGAAAGGCTGATATATGGCTGGCACACTGGGGGCAGTCCTGCAACTGCACATACGGGCAGACGATGTGGCAGAACGGGCTCAGATATTCTGTCGGAAAGCAGATAGACGAGGATGTATGCTATATCGACTACCCGAAGAAGACAGCAGAATGGTATGCGAAACACACCGACAAGAAGCTGAAGTCAGTCACAGCCGTCGCACAGGAAGTCGTTGACGGAAAGTGGGGAAACGGAAATGAGAGAAAGTCGCGGCTGACTGCCGCAGGATATAACTATGCCGAGGTGCAGGCGAAAGTCAACAGCATGCTGGCTGCGAAGAAGAAAAAGAAGTAAGATCATATTTGCCGGGCTCGCATAACACGGGTCCGGCTCTTTTTTTTGTTTGGGGGAGCAAGATGATAAGATTTCGGCACAAGGGCAATTTTTCAAACCTTGAGAAATTTCTTGAGCATTCTGCGGACGGAGTGCCGATGAAAGTTCTCGATAAATATGGGCAGGAGGGCGTCAGAGCGCTTTCGTCAGCCACACCAAAGGCTACCGGAAAGACCGCCGATAGCTGGTATTACAAGACGGAAAAGAAAAAGGGAGTGCTGAAAATCATTTTCTGCAACTCAAACATTCAAAATGAAGTCCCTATCGCAATAGTTTTGCAATACGGACACGCTACAAAAAACGGCGGCTGGGTTCAGGGGCGGGACTATATCAATCCTGCAATACAGCCGATATTCGATAAAATGACGGCGATGGCTTGGGAGGAGGTCAAGAAAAGATGAGTACCGAAATCGACGAACGCGTTGTCGAAATGACGTTCGACAACAAGCGGTTTGAGAGAAATGCCGAAAAAAGCATATCTACCCTCGGGAAGCTGAGGCAGGCGCTGAAACTGGACGGTGCTGCGGACGCACTGAACGACGTAGACAAGGCGGCGCAGAAGCTTGACCTTTCACCTCTTGTGGACGCGGTAAGCGGAATAGGAGATAAATTCTCGGCGCTGAATATTATCGGCGTTACGGCGCTGACGAATATCACAAACTCCGCAGTGAATGCAGGCAAGCAGCTTGTAAAATCGCTGTCTGTCGACCAGATATCCGCAGGCTGGGAAAAATTCGGAAGCAAGACCTCCTCAGTGGCGACGCTGGTATCGCAGGGATATGAGCTTGAAACGGTAAACGAGCAGCTTGACAGGCTCAACTGGTTCACCGATGAAACCTCATATAACTTTACTGATATGGTGGCGAACATTGCAAAGTTCACCGCGACAGGACAGGATCTCAAAACTTCGGTAACGGCAATGGAGGGTATCGCGAACTGGGCGGCGCTTTCCGGACAGAATGCGAGAACCGCCAGCAATGCGATGTATCAGCTTTCGCAGGCGATGGGCGCGGGCGTTATGCGCAAGGAGGACTACAAGTCGATTCAAAATGCGTCAATGGATACGGACGAATTCCGACAGAAGTGTCTTGACGCAGGCGTAGCGCTGAAAACCCTGAAAAAGAATGCCGATGGTACTTACACATCGCTCATAAATGATCAGGGTGCATTTGAGAAATCGCAGTTTGCGGAACATCTGACGCAGGATGCATGGTTCACCTCCGACGTCATGATGAAAGTGTTCGGCGATTATTCAGCGGCAGTGGATCAGATATATGATTACGCCGACGAAAAAGGTATCACGGCTTCGCAGGCAATTGCGGAACTTGGCGACAAGGTCGATGAATTTGGTCTGAAAGCGTTCAAGGCGGCGCAGGAAGCACGCACATGGGGCGACGCAGTGGATTCCGTAAAGGACGCGGTATCCACCGGATTTATGACCTCCTTCGAGATAATCTTCGGTAACCAGAAAGAAGCCACCGAACTCTGGACTGACCTTGCAAACGCGATGTACGATGTGTTTGCGGCGAGCGGGGAGGCACGCAACGAGGTCCTTTCGGGCTGGAAGGAACTCGGAGGAAGAAACAGCCTTATAGAAGCGTTCTGGAATACATGGGAGGCGGCAGGGGCTGTTATTGCACCCGTGAAGGAAGCATTCCGAGATATTTTTCCGCCGATAACCGCCGAAAGGCTTGCGGAGCTTACCGAGCGGCTGAAAGAATTCACCGCAAAACTCAAAATAAGCGATGAAACTGCGGGAAAGATAAAGACTGCATTCAAGGGTGTTTTCTCGGTTTTCAGCATTATAATTACTGTGATAAAGGACACGACCTCGGGTGCAGTAAGGATAATAAAGAATTTTTCTGGAGTAACGGGTTCCCTCCTTGATGCGGCGGCTTCCGTCGGCAACTGGCTGAATTCTCTGCGCGACGCGGTGAACGAGAATGATATTTTCGCAAAGGGCATAGGCAAGGTGGCGGACGCTGCCGACAAGATAGCGGAAAAGATACGACAGTTCAGGGCAGCACTTGCGGCAAAGCTTGAAACTGCGGATCTTACGTCCCTCGGAAATATATTCAGCGCTCTGTTTGGACTGGCGGTCAAACTCGGTAAGGCGGTCGTAAACCTTGGAAAGCAGCTCGGTTCGGCAATATCAAAGGCGTTCAGCACCGGCGGGGTAAAGGGCGTTATTGATATTCTGAACGGCGGGTTGTTTGCGGGGATACTTCTGAACGCAAAGAAGTTTACTAAGGGATTTTCCGACGCGTTCGGCGGTATCAATGATATTCTCGGCGGAGTTACGGGCATTCTCGACGGCGTTAAGGGCTGCCTTGCGGGATGGCAGGAGCAGCTTAAAGCGGGAACGCTGATGAAAATTGCAAAGGCTATTGCTATAC
>CAKSPC010000010.1 GCA_934481445.1 uncultured Oscillospiraceae bacterium | reverse complement strand
ATAGGTCGGCACCATAAGGCAGCGCTTTTCGTTGTTTCCGCCCGTTGCGCGGACTGTCTTTACGAAGTCCGCGTTCAGCTTGTTCACGTTGTCCCTGCCCTCTGCGTCTCCGCCGTTCCATTCTACGTTTGTGCCTATCTTACGCGGCTCGTTCTGTCCCTCAAATATAAGGCGCTCGCCGTAGTCCATGAAGTTCTCCGCGATCTGCTTCCATATGCTTGTAAGGGCTTTCTTTGCCTTGGAATAGTTTGCATCGGATGGGAAATTGAAGTCCTCGTGGTGAGCGTTCAGAATAACGTACATTCCGTTATCGTAGGCGTAGTCTACGACCTCCTGCACACGCTCCATCCACGCCTCGTCGATGGTGTAATTGCTGCCGGAGCAGTGATTGTACCATGTCGTGGGTACTCTCACGGCGTTGAAGCCCGCTTCCTTTACCGCGAGGATAAGCTCCTCAGTCGCCTTGGGATTGCCCCAGCTCGTTTCGCTGGAAAGACCGTTTCCGCCTGTTGCGTCGAGGGTGTTTCCAAGGTTCCAGCCGACGGTTATCTCCTTGCAGAGCTCCACGGGGGTGAGCCATGTTTCCACCGCCGCGGGATTGTCGGTTATATCGGGGGTGGTAGGGATATTCCCCGCGCCGCTTGCCGCGGTTATTACTGCGGTTATCACCGCGAGTATTTTGGATGCTATGCTCATTCTTCGTCGGCTCCTTTCATTATCGCCGCCATAAGATCGGGATACTGCCATTCATTTGTGTATCTGTTTATAAGTCCGAAGGTCTCGCCGCCGCGGAACGACCCGTTATCCCAAAGGAAACAGGGAACGCCTATCTTGCTGAATGTGCTGAAGAAATACTCCGCCCAGTCGGCACGTGCCGCTTCGTTGTCCTTGTTCATCGCGCCGCACTCGCCTATGATGACCGCCGTGCCCTTGCTGATGAACAGCCTGTTAAGCGCTTCCGCGAGGGTATCTATGTCGCGGACGCAGTTCTGCCTGTCGGCGCGCCAGTTGCCGGAGCCGCCTATCTGAAGCGCGAAGCTGTACGGTATGTATGCGTGCACCGAAACGATGAGCCTGTTCGCAGGGTCATTCGGAAGCACCAGCGCGGACATCGCGGATTCTCCGGAGTTCGCCGCATACGGGCATACCATAAGGAAGCGCTGAGCGTTGTTTCCGCCCGTCGCGCGGATAGTATCAACGAACACCTGATCCAGCTTGTTTACTACCTCTCTGCCCTCGTCGTTGCCGCCGCTCCATTCCTGATCCGTACCGACCCAGCGCGGCTCGTTCATACCCTCGAAAATCAGCTTCTCGCTGTAACCCGCGAAGTTCTCCGCGATCTGCGTCCACGCGGTGGTCATTATCTCCGAAGCTTTCTCAAAATTGTCCTCGTAGGGATAGTTCCAGTCCTCGTGGTGCATATTCAGGATAACGTACAACCCCGCGTTGTAGGCATAGTTTACTATCTCGGTAATGCGCGCCATCCACTCCGCGTCGATGTTATGGTTTTCGTCCATATGGTTGCCCCATGTGGTGGGGATACGCACGGCGTTGAAGCCCTCATCCTTTACCGCGAGGATAAGCTCCTCCGTTACCTTGGGATTGCCCCAGCTCGTTTCGCTGGTGAGGTTCACGCCGCCGGTCGCGTCGAGGGTGTTTCCGAGGTTCCAGCCCACGCGGATATCTGATGTGAACTCCAGCGGAGTAAGTTCGGTGTCGATGGTATCATTCACGGATGATGTCCCCTGTGTATCGCCTGTCACAGCGTCGGAGCTTACGGCATCGCCCGCGCTTTCGGGTGTTTTCCCAGAGCAGCCCGCAAGCATCGCCGCGCAGCAGACCGCCGACATAACAGCCGCCAGTATTTTTTTTAGTTTCATAATGTTCTCCTGTGTACGATTCCGCCGCCGGACGCGGCGGTTCAAGGCGCACCGCGCAATTATCACACTGCCGCGCGGCACTGCCTTTATTATACTATACCTGAATGGATATGTCAACACAAAATGCCCTCCCGAAAAACGGGAGGGCACAAGGTCGTAAAATATCCGTTATCAGAAGCGGTATTCATTAACAGTTGCCTCTACGATCGGGGAGAACTCTGCGCTCTTCTGAGCCCAGCTCTCGCCGCTGAATGCAACGCTGGTCAGAACCTCTGCGTAAGAGGACCAGAAGTCGGAGTTGAAGCCGAACGCATCCTCGGTCACAAAGTTAAACTTGGTAGGATCGCACATCTCTCTCCAGAGATCGTACTCCTGCTCGCCCCACTTGATGACCCACTTGCGCTTGCCCTCATACTTACCTGCCTGATAAGTAACGGGAGCGGGGTTAACGTGATCCTCGCGAACCTGTGCGGAAATCTCTTCGTCTGTATCGTATACTCTGAAGCAGTTGATGAACTCAACGGCGCCGCTGATGTTCTTTGCGCCCTTGGGTACGAGGAATCCGTAGGTGTCGTATGCCTGGTAGTAAGCGTCAGCTTCATTATCCTTGGGGTACGGAACGAATGCGAAGTCGGAAACGGTATCGAAGACATCGTCGTCAACGCCCTGCTTGTTCTGAACCTGCTCGGTTGCCGCGGTGTATGTCCACTCGGGCTCCATGCCTAAGAACAGGAGCTGGTCGCAGTGATCGGCAAATACCTGCGGAGATACCCAGTCGCCCCATGCCTTTTCGTACTTGGAACCGTAGGACAGGCCGTCACGGTAGAGCTGCTCATAGAAGTTCATCGCTCTTGTAACATTGGCGTCGCCGATGTTGTTGAGGATGGTGCCGTCGTTCTTGGTGTCGATAAGGGTGGTGCCTGTTGTTGCGATGAGGGATGTCAGAATTGTATCGGTTGCGTAGTAGCCTACGTTGCCGTCTGCCTTGTCAACGAACTCAAGCATCATGTTGCGCCATGCATCCCATGTCCACTCGCCGTTCTTGTACAGCTCGTACGGATCCTGCAGGCCGTTCTCTTCGATGGTCTTCTTGGAATAGTTGAGCGCGAAGGAAGTGGTTATTCTGTGGGGATAGTAGTAGTGCTTGCCCTTGTATGCGTAGGATTCGATAACATCGGACATACTGCTCCAGAGTGCGGAATCCTTGTCGATGTAGCTGTCAAGCGGTTCAAAAAGGTTCTTGGATACGTTTCCGGGGTAAAGGAAAACATCCTTTGTAACGAGGTCGGGGGACTCATCGGAAGAGATGAGCTGGCTGAGCTTTTCGAGGTATGCATCGCCGCTTGCGCAGGAGATGTACTGAATATCGCCGCCGTACTGCTCGCCCTTGAAGATAAGGCTCTGCTCAACGCCCTTCTGATCCTCTTCTATCTTATAGAAGTTGAGGAAGGTTACTGTACCTGCGTTTCCGCTGGGGGTATATGTATCGGTGCCGACTTCCTTGATGTCCTTATCGGTTTCGGCGTTCAGGTCGGGGTCAGTGGTGGTGGAAGCCTGTGTGGTCGTGGTGTTCTGCGCGGGAGCATTGCCGCCGTTGTTGGAAACGGAGGGCTGTCCCTCATCTACGCAGGCGGTAAGACCCGCAGCCATAGCCGCAGCAAGTGCGCAGGCAGCTATCCTCTTGAATGTTTTCATTTTTGTGTTTTTCCTCCTTAGAAAGACTACTGAAAGCGGATATCGAGATATCCTCGGAAAGGGGCGCAAATTATGTCAGGGATAATTCGCACATCCTTTTTGACATATATACGGCTGAAAGTATTTTTGGTATCTTAATCAAAATATACAATGCACCCAGTATTCAATGTTATTATATTATCTTATTTCAACAAAAACAATTGACTTTTTTCCCATTTTATATTATAATATTCCCAAAGGGATGATTTTATAAAAACGTTTACATATTTAAGCCGTTTTTATCTTAACAAAAGGACAGGTTATTAAGTAACCGAGAAAATATAGAAAAAAGTGGGAGAAAAGATATGGAAAAAATAATGCCGCTGAAATCGGATATGCAGGAGCTTGTTCAGCACGGAAGCAACGAGTTCCCGATACAATATTATGTCAACCGGATAACTCCCGCGGAAAGCGACAGCATTCCGCTGCACTGGCACCCGCGGCCAGAATTTTTCGTGGTGCACTGCGGGGCAGTGAAAGCTCGGGCTGGCTCCGCGGAGCTGACCATCAACAGTGGCGAGGGGCTTTTTATGAACGTGAACACGCTGCACAGCTATGCCTGCGCGGGCAGCGAGGTATGCTTCTGCCCCGACATAGTTTTTTCGGAGGATCTTATCGCTCCGCTGAACAGTGCGATAAACAGCCGATATCTTGCCCCGGTGATAATGAACGAGAAGATACCGTTTATCCACCTGAAGCCCGAGATACCGTGGCAGAGCGGGATACTGGATACGCTGGAGAGGGTGTATTCCCTGCTTCAGCGGTACGGAAAGACGGGAATTTACGGCAAGCCTGTTTCGGTGGATTATCGCTGCGGGGATATAGACAGCCCTGCGTTCGAGATGGAAGTCCAGCGGATGATGAGCAGCGTAATGCAGGCGATATATGTACACAGAGGCGAGTGCGAGGTCGCGGAAGTAACGAAGAACGAGCACGCGCTTCAGATACGAATGCAGAAGATGCTGAGTTTTATCAACGAGAATTATTCCCGCGAGATAACGCTGAATGATATCGCGGGGTCTGCGAGTATAAGCAAGAGCGAGGCTTCGCGGTGCTTCCAGAGTTATCTGGGGACATCGCCGGTGAATTATCTGCTGGGGTATAGGATACAGAAAGCGATGGAGCTTCTGCGGACGGGGGAGATGACGGTCGAGGCGATAAGTATGGAGTGTTGCTTTGGCAGTTCGGCGTATTTTTGTAAGATATTCCGTGCACGGACGGGGATGACGCCGAAGCAGTATCGGTCGCAGCGGCAGGAGGGTATTTAAAGGTGGGGCGTTAAATTACCGCGTCAACGTTTCGTCTTTACGGGACATAATACACGCGGTCAAAGCGTTAGCGTTTCGTCTTTGTGACACCCATACACGCGGTCGAGGGGTCAACAATTCGTCTTTACTGGACTCATACGCGCGGTCAAGGGGTCGCACCCCTTGCGGGGACTGGGGCAGCGCCCCAGTCGCTGTCCGCAGACAGCGAAACTCCCCACGCACTGAAAATTCCGCGCAGTAAAGCTATAACTTGGTGCGTTTACACGACTTAAAAAAGCGCTAAAGGGGGTACGGGTGGAAAACAAGAGTTTTCCCCCCGAGGTGCATTGTAAGTGTCTTAATGTACACTTCCTCCCAAACAGTCCGGTGGACTGTTTGGGAAAGAACGCGGGCGGGCGTGAGAGCAAAAAATCATACCGCCACTTTTTATAGGCGCATTAAGGGCGCGCTGCTTCAAAAACAGTCCCCCGGACTGTTTTTGAGGAAAGAACCCTTTAGATTTAATTTGTTGCTAGGGGGGAAAACTCTTGTTTTCCCCCCTTGAACCCCCTTTAGCGCTTTTTTGTCGTTTAAATCCAGTTTTATTTGTTCCTGCTTAACCAAAATGTTTCTGCTCCTAAATTTGTGAGGGGTGTTTCGCCACTGCGGTGGCGACAAGGGCGCCGCCCTTGACCCGCAAGGGGTGCGGTCTGTCGGTCAACCCCCTCTGTCGCTTCGCGACACCTCCCCTATGGGGAGATCACCCCTTGACCGCGTGTATTGTGCCCCACAAAAACTGAACGTTGACACATTGACCACGTGTATTGTGTCCAACAAAGACTAAATGCGTCTCGAAAATCCATATCACAACAATCCCCTTCCTGCATACAATACAATATAAGTATAAGGGAGGGCTAATCAATGACAGAACGTTTTCTTTTCATGGGCGGCGACAAGCGCATTTCCTACGCCATGCAGGTAATCTCCGATCATTACCCCGCAGACAAAATAGGAGCCGGCGGTGTTTATCTCGAACCCGTCGGGCGATACGATCGAATCGTGCTTCCGTTCCCATTTTCACGAAACGGCACGGACATCACCGCGCCGCTGTCCGACATTCCTCTCCCGCTTACGGCAGTATCACTCTACGCGGCAGAAAAAGCCGTGATTTTCAGCGGAGGGACAAACGCCGCGCTGGAACACCTCTGCCGCGAATACGGCTTCACGCTGATAAACTACGCCGCGGACGAGGCTCTCACCCTGAAAAATGCCGCGCTCACCGCCGAAGCTGCCGCCGCAATACTTATCGACAACACCGACTATTCCCTTTACGGCGCAGATGTGCTCATAATCGGCGGCGGGCGCATTGCCGAATGCATGGCGAGGCTGCTGAAGGCTTTCGGAAGCAATGTCACCGTATGTGCGCGGAACAGCGCCCGGCTTGCCCGCGCGGAGCTTCTCGGGTGCAGGGCGGAACAGCTCTGCATCCTCGACGACATCCTCCCGCGGTACGACGCGGTGATCAACACCGCGCCTGCGGATATCTTCACAAAAGAACGGTACAAGAAAATGAAAAAAGGCTCCGTTTTCGCGGAGCTCGCCACACTCCCGCAGGAGCCCTACAAAACCCATGCGGAAAGCTGCGGCGTGAAATACATTTACGCGGCGGGGCTTCCGGGGAAATATTCCCCGAAAACAGCAGGCACTCTCATCGCGGAGTTCATTCTCTCCCACGAAGCGGAATGCCGCCCCGGCATAACATAACCACAGCCACGATACAAAGCCGCATTTTTTTGCGGTGAAAGGATACACCATGAGCGATTTTCAGAAACTTTCGGGACTGCGGGTGGGGTTCGCGGTCTGCGGATCGTTCTGTACCTTTTCGCGGGTGTTTGAACAGCTTGAGCAGCTAGCCGCGCTCGGCTGCGAAATAACCCCGATCATGTCGCAGAACGCATACTCACTCGACACCCGATTCGGCACGGCGCAGTCGCACGCGGCGCGCCTTTACGAAATAACAGGCAGGACGGTCCTGCACGAAATAACCACCACCGAACCCGTCGGACCAAAAAGGATGTTCGATATCCTCGTTGTCGCACCCTGCACGGGGAATACCCTCGCAAAGCTTGCGGCGGGGATAACGGACGGACCCGTATGCATGGCGGTGAAGAGCCACCTAAGAAATCAGCGCCCCGTTGTCATAGCGGTGTCGACAAACGACGCGCTTTCCGCCTCGGCGAAGAATATCGGAATGCTGCGGAATTACCGCAACTTCTATTTCGTGCCGATATTTCAGGATGACAGCACGGGGAAGCCTTTCTCGATGATAGCGGATTTCACGAAGATACCGCAGACCATCGCGGAGGCTCTGGATGGCAGACAGATACAGCCGGCTATAATTTCGCGGACATAAAAACGGGGGAGCTTTTCGCTCCCCCACACTGCTGTTTACTTAATATCGGTAGGCTTATCCTTATCCTTCTTGAGCTTCTTGGGCTCGGGAGCAGCCGCGGGCACCTCGTGAACGGTGTTGTTCTTCGCGATGGAGCTCTTCATGATTCGGATCTTTGTTCTGTCGCTGCCCGTCTCGATGAGGACGGTGTCCTCCTTTACGGAAATAACTCTGCCGATGATGCCGCCGGTAGTGATGACTTCGTCGGCCACCTGAATGTTGCTCAGCATATCCTGCATTTCCTTGTTGCGCTTCTTTTCGGGGCGCATGATAAGGAAGTAGAAAATGAGTATCATCAGCGCGATGGGGAGTATAAGGGTGAGAATGCTGCCAATGCCGCCCTGCTCGCCTGTTGCGGAAGCCTGAGCCGCCATAATCATTGTGAGATTCATAGTTGTCCTCCGTTGGTATATTTTTGTTCCATACAATCATTATACCCTTTTACCGCGAATAAATCAAGTGGTAAAACGATATTTTCACAAATTATTCAGAAAAACCGTCACTTTACGAACATCGAAACGCCCGCTTCCGTGAACGCGCGCTGAATTTCCTCTATCGTTCCCGGGGAAACAGCGCTTCCGTCGACAAGCACCGAATATTCCTGCCCCTTGAACTGCGCGCTCATCCTGCCAATGAATGTCTTTGCTTCCGCATAGGCGGTGCCGCTTTCGGGGGTGTAATCTATCAGCACGCCGACTCCCGCGAGCTTATCCTTGTCCGCCGCAAATTCCGCGTCGGTTGCCTGCCTGTCGTCCGCAAACAGCGCCGCGCCGTCAAGCTCCGCGATGAACTTCGCGCCGTTATCCTCCGCGCCCGCTTTTGCCGCGTCGAGGACATCCCACAGCGCAGACACGCGCTTATCCGCGTCCGTCAGCGGCAGGTCGTAGAGATAGCTGCTGATATCCGACGGGCGGAAATCGGGGTACATCGTGTCCGCCGCTATAATATACTTGAATCCCGCCGAGGAAAGCTCCGCCGCGATGTTCTTCATGAACTCCGCGGAAGCACTACTGAACGGGCTGAGCCACTTCTTTCCGCCGTTCGCGGGGGCGGCGTCGAACCAGTTTCCGCCGCCGTCGGAGAGCATATACCCGCCGCCGACGGAATTTCCGTTGGAGCGGTCAAGCAGCGTGCTGAACCTTGCCGCAGGAACAAGCCCCTCGGCGGTGATGATGTCGCACATCTGCTTCGCAGAGAGCGTTCCCGTTATCGTCGCGCCGTCCTTGACTTCGTCGATGTTACTCTTATAAAGTATATTGCCAGCGCTGTCCTTTGCAGTGATAACTATTCCCGTGTATCCTGCGTTCTTTGCGGAAACAACCGCGCTCTTCAGCGAAGCCGCGTCGTAAACGGCGTCGCCCGGCAGGACATACATGGACGAAATCGTTTCCTCCGCCTTGGCAGGAGCGGATGTATCGGAGGTTTCCACAGGCTCGGAGGTCTGCTCGTCCGAGGTCACATCGCTTTCCGCCTCGCTTGTCGCGGGGGGAGTCCACGACGGGGTGCTTTCGGATGTTTCGCTGTTTTTGCTTGTAATGTACTCCACCAGCGGCTTTCCCGCGCCGTAACCCACCACGGCAAGCGCCGCGACTATAACCACCATAAGAATAACGGTGAGGACCTGCTTGCCCCTGCTTTTCCTGTGGTTGTAGAGATTATATTTGTGATGCTTTATTTTGATGTTCGTCTTTTTAGGTTTCATGGCTGCCCCTTTCCATTAAAGTCAGAACTCTGCGGTATATCCCACCAGCGCGCTGAACGCCAGCGAGATAACGCCTATATAAACAAGCATTATCGGGTATCCCCTGAAAACTCGCGGTATCTTATCCGAATCAAGCCGCTCGTGCGCGATGTTAAGCAGGAAGCACGCAAGGAAAAAACCTATGCCCGTTCCGAAGCCGTATCCGATGTAACTCCAGATGTCACTGCCGTAGCCGGAGTTAAGAAACAGCGCGCCGATAACGGTGCAGTTTATTATCGCGAGATGAACGTACTTTCTTATCTTCGCGAACATCTTAGGAAACAATCTCCAGAAGAACAGCAGTGCCAGAACATACAGCACGCTTATCACCGCCACATAAACCAGCGGCATGAACAGCCAACCCAGCGGAAGCGGCAGCAGAATGCTGTCGAAAACATAGGAAACTGCGCTCGCGATGGTGGTCATTGCGGTTATGCCGAGGGTGAAGCCGATGACATGGCGGTCGTTCCGCGAAGCATATATAACTACGTTCGCACCGAGGGCGCGGTCAAATATCGCGTTCTGAACAAAAACGGAAACCATCGCCACGCTTACTATCTTCGCAAACACTTCCATCATCGTTCAGCCGCCCCCTTTCTGCCCGTTCTCCTGCCCGAAAGCGCGCGGCACACTGCCGCGAATATTCCCACGAGGAAAAAGCCGAAGAACGTAGATTTTGCCGCAGGCATCGGCGCGTCAAACAGCGATATGCCGAACAGCGAGCCATACGCGAGCAGCTCACGCACTATACCCACCGCAAACGCCGCGATGGCATATCCCGCAACATAAATAAGCGCGTCCACCGCCATTTCTCCGAAAGGCTTGAGGTAGAACCTGCTCTCCGTTTTGGAAAGCAACAGCGAATTCACCACAAGTATTTCAATATAGATCAGCACGCTCTGACCCGTTTCGAGGAACCACGCGGTTATCAGCAGCGCCGTCGGGATATACAAAACCGAAGCCACCGCCGCATATAATATTATGCGCACATTGTATACTATCTTCCTCGGGATATACCGGCACACGAGGATGGACAGGTAGGATATCATGAAAAAGCTTATCGTAAGTATAAGCGCGCGCTCGGCGGTGGTCGCCGCAACGATTATCGGCGCCGTGACAAGGCCGCTCATAAGCACGATGTTCTGTCTGAAGATGCCGTCAAAGCTGACAGCGGGCTTAGTTGTTTTCATCGCTGTCCTCCTTGGCAGATTTTTTGTGCTTGCGCTTTATCTCGCCGTCGATGGGCGGGGTGTTGTAGCGGTATTTTTCGGGAAGGACTATCTCCTGCGTATCGGTCAGCTTAATGTTACCGTGCTGCACCATTGATTTGTTTTTCTCGAAGGAGCTTATGTAATGCTTCTTCCAGTAGGAAAGGTTGTCGACTATCCTGTCGAAGCAGCCCGTCAGCGCGCCCGTTATCAGCAGCGCGAAAACAAAGCAGCACTCCGTCTGCCCGAAATAGCGGAACATCATCGTGGTATACCCGAGCACTATTCCGTACAGCACCCGCGCCATCTTTCTTTTCGGGATAAGATACGGCTCCGCGGAAAGGAAAACTGTTCCAAAAAGCAGGCAGCCCGAGGAAAGCTCATACGCGACGGATTCAATGCCGCTTATATCCGCCCGCGGGAAAAAGAACGCGATCGCCCCTGCCGTAACGAGGCAGGAAATGACCGCCCCGGCGCTGTTTCCCCTGCGTAAAATCAGGCACACCGCACAGACGAAAATAACTAAGATGTGCACCGAGCCTATCGCTCCGGGCACGTTACCCATCACAACATCGGGGATAGAGTAGGTGGGCACGTTGCCGAGCTCCAGCGAATGCTCAAGCGACCGCGCGAGCGTCCCCGAAAACTCCCCTAAAACGGGATACTGCTCCCCCGCCTTTGTGTAGAATAACATATCGGATGGATAGCATATTATAAGAAATGCCGCCGCTATCGCGGGGGGAGAGAATACGATATTGTCGCTGCCGCCGAAAATGTGCTTGCCGAGGGCGATACATATTACCGCGCCCAACGCAGTGAGCGCCGCGGGCACGCAGGACGGCATAAGCATCGCCAGCGCCAGCCCCCAGAATGGCACAGCAGCATCCTTCGGGTCATACGGAATTTTTCTTATAAGACAACAGATCCTGTCCGTTATCATGCAGAACGCAACGCACAGCGCCGCGACCAGCAGCACCCTCAGCCCCTGCATGAACGCAGACGGGATAAGCAGCGCCGCCATAAAAACAAGCCGCTCGAGATAAACCCTGTTCGGCTTGCGCGAGGTTAGATTAGACATCGGTTGTTCCTTTCGATGGAGGATATATATGGATATAGAACCCATTTACGGCATAGTGTACAGGATAGTCCTGTCCGCCGAGGAATGTTCGGAAAAAATGCTGCCGGAGGTGATAAGGGATATCTCCGACGAGCTGGACGCGGATGTGAGCGAAATTTCCTCCGCAGAGCGGCTTTACCGCCGCGGCGGAGGCTGCGTGATGTACCTCAAGCCAAGAAGAACCGAAGAACAGCACGGCTGCGAAATCTTCGCCGCGGATATATGCGGCAGCGAAGCGCTCGGGGGATGGTGCCGCGCGCTGGTCGGCGCGGGACTTCATCTGAGCGGGGATATCCGCGTGTATTCGGGGAAAAACGGCTGCTACCGCGCGGTGCTGCGGGATCCCTCTCCCCAAGCGGAATACATCTGCCGCGAATTCGGGGATTTCAGCGAGATAACCGAACTGTTTGCGGCGAAGTCCGCCGAGCAGCTCTGCGAAACCGCCCGCGGCAGGGAGCTGGAGCTCCTTGCGGAAATACTGTAGGCAGGTCTGCGCTGCGTTCCCGCCGAAAAACGCCGATTAAAGCCCTCTGAGCCTGCGGTCTGCTTCCGCCATGTCCGCCGCCTTGAACAGACCAGTGCCCGCCACGAGGACGTTTGCGCCGGCTTCCCTTACGATGTGCGCGGTTTTGTCGTTTATGCCGCCGTCCACCTCGATATCAAGGGAGGTGAAACCGTTTTTGTCGGCATAACTGCGGAGAGCCTTTATCTTGTCCGCGGTTTCGGGGATAAATCCCTGCCCGCCGTAGCCCGGCTCAACGGTCATAACAAGCACCATATCGCACAGCGGCAGGTATTCGTATACGGATTCGACAGGGGTCGCGGGCTTCAGCGCTATCGCGGACTTCATGCCCTTTTCATGTATAAGCTTCATTGCCGCCGTGATGTCGCAGTCGCTTTCGATGTGGATATCCACAAGGCTCGCGCCCGCCGCCGCGAAATATTCTATCTGCTTGAACGGCTTCTGAACCATGAGGTGAACATCAAGGAACATATCCGTCGCCGCCCTTACGCACTTCAGCACGGGGGCGCCGTAGGTTATCTGGTCGACGAAAACGCCGTCCATAACATCAAAATGTATCCAGTCAACGCCCGCCTCGCGGCAGCGCTTTGTTTCCTTTTCAATATTTGCAAGGTCGCAGGCAAGCAGCGACGCTGATGTTATCGTATTTATAGCCATCATTTCCTTTCATTTACAGGCGCAGAAAGCCCATATATTATTATTGTATAATAAACCTGATTTTTAGTCAAGAACCAAAGCAGAATTTTCGGATATTTTTTTTCAAGTGCGTTAAAATGTCATAAACGCGGGCAAAATAACCGAACATATTTGTGTATTTTTACGCGCACTTTACGCCGCGAAAAGGGTTGAAAAACATCAGAAACCATGTTATAATAATATCACTATAGCTTTACTGCCGCTTATGCATAGGCGGTATTATTGCATATTTACAAAGCAATTTACAAATAAAAGGATCCCGCCGAGGGCGGACAGGAGAAAGTGAGGATAATCTGATGCTGAACTGCAATTACAGCGAAAAATTTGTCAAAGAGGGACTTACCTTTGACGACGTACTGCTCATTCCCGCAAAGAGCGACGTTACTCCCAACATGATCGATCTTTCCACATATCTCACAAAGGATATTAAGCTTAACACTCCTATAATGACATCCGCCATGGATACCGTTACGGAAAGCCGCATGGCGATCGCGATCGCGCGCGAGGGCGGTATCGGTGTTATCCACAAGAACATGACCATCGAGCAGCAGGTCGACGAGGTCGACAAGGTAAAGCGCAGCGAAAACGGCGTCATCGTAAATCCGTTCTTCCTTTCTCCCGATGACAGCGTTTCCGACGCGGACAAGCTGATGGGCAAGTACAAAATTTCGGGCGTTCCGATCGTCGAGAACGGCAAGCTGGTTGGTATTTTCACCAACCGCGACCTGCGCTTCATCTCCGACCCCGCGCAGAACATCGGCGAGGTTATGACCAAGGAGAACCTTATCACCGCCCCCGTAGGCACAACGCTTGCGCAGGCGCAGGAGATCCTGAAAAGGCATAAGATAGAAAAGCTCCCGCTGGTTGACGAAAACGGCTTCCTCAAGGGACTTATCACCATAAAGGATATCGAAAAGTCCGTTCAGTACCCCAACACCGCCCGCGACAAAAGCGGCAGACTTCTCTGCGGCGCTGCCATCGGCATCACACCCGATGTACTCGACAGAGCGGGCGCGCTGGTAAAGGCGCAGGTTGACGTGCTGGTTCTCGACTCCGCGCACGGCCACAGCAAGAACATAATGACCACCCTCGACAAGATAAAGAATGCATTCCCCGACACGGCAGTTATCGCGGGCAACGTTGCGACCGCTGCCGCTGCGGAGGATCTTATAAAGGCAGGCGCTGACGCAGTAAAGGTCGGCATAGGCCCCGGCTCCATCTGCACCACCCGTATCGTTGCGGGCATCGGCGTTCCGCAGATCACCGCGGTTTACGACTGCGCTTGCGCGGCTGCGAAGTACGGCGTTCCCGTTATCGCGGACGGCGGCATAAAGTATTCGGGCGATATCGTTAAGGCACTGGCTGCGGGCGCGAATGTTGTTATGCTCGGCTCCCTGCTGGCGGGCTGCGAGGAAGCGCCCGGCGATGTTGAAATTTATCAGGGCAGAAGCTTCAAGGTATACCGCGGAATGGGCTCACTTGCTGCAATGAAGCGCGGCTCTGCGGACAGATACTTCCAGGATAAGAACAAGAAGCTTGTTCCCGAGGGCGTTGAAGGCCGCGTACCTTATAAGGGAGTTGTTGCGGACACTGTATTCCAGCTTGTCGGCGGTATCAGAAGCGGCATGGGCTATTGCGGCTGTCCGACCATTCCCGAGCTGCAGGAGCGTGCGGAGTTTGTACGCATCACAGGCGCGGGCCTGAAGGAGTCGCATCCTCACGATATTTATATCACGAAGGAAGCTCCGAACTATTCTGCAAGCATTTGATTATTATAAGAGATACGGGACTGCGGTGGGCAGTCCCGTTTTTGCATTTAAAATTTCAGTGCAACAGATAGTCTTTATGGTGCCCGATATACGCGGTCAAGGGGTGATCTCCCCATAGGGGAGGTGTCGCGAAGCGACAGAGGGGGTTGACCGACAGACCGCACCCCTTGCGGGGACTGGGGCAGCGCCCCAGTCGCTGTCCGCAGACAGCGAAACTCCCCACGCATATAAAATTTATTGCAGTGAAAGCAGTAATCAGAAACGTTTATCCGACTAAAAAAGCGCTAAAGGGAGTTCAAGGGGGAAAACAAGAGTTTCCCCCCTAGCAACATATTAAATCTAAAGGTTTCTTTCCTCAAAAACAGTCCAGTGGACTGTTTTTGAGGCAGCGCGCCCATAATGCGCCTATAAAATTGCGGCAGTTAAGCATTACGCACTCACATCCTAACGTGCTCGTTCCCCAACAGCCCACCGGGCTGTTGGAGAGGAAATGTACATTAAGATTTACTATGCACCTCGGGGGGAAAACTCTTGTTTTCCCCCCGTACCCCCTTTAGCGCTTTTTAAGTCGAATTAACGCACCTGCTTTGCGCTTTTACTGCATAAGATATTCTATGCGTGGGGCATTTCGCCGTCTGCGGACGGCGACAAGGGCGCCGCCCTTGACCTGCGAGGGGTGCGACCCCTCGACCGCGTTTATGATTTTGATATGTGCCTGCTTAACCGATGCGTTTTCACTTCAAACTTGAGATGAGATTGTGCCCCACAAAGTCGAAATGAAATACTGCCCCGAACTCACCCGAACAACGGCAGCGTTCTCTCCCTAGGCACCACCGTCCCGTTCTGTATCTGTCTTAAATAATCATACGGCGTCTTTATCTCCTCGGGCACCTCTATCCCGCCCCCGAAAAGCTTATCCAAGTGGTGCGAATCCGACCCGCCCGTTTTCGGCAGTCCGTACATATCCGCATAAATATCTGCGCGGCGATTATAAAAACTATTCGGGCTATGACTCGCGTTTATAACCTCCACCGCGTCAACATCATCCGGATACAAGCTGATATGATGTATATAAGGATCCCCTCTGAACGGATGCGCATGCACTATAAAACCGCCCTGTGAGCGCACCGTTCTGAAAAGCTCGCGCTCGTCCGAACGCAGCAGCAATTTCTCATTCCGCTTCAGCCAGTCCTTATCAATTCCATAAATAAGAAAATCCGAGCTGTATACGCAATATTCAATCCCGAAAAAAACTTTCAGACCTATCTCGTCCCCGGTTTTCTTTGCAATTTCATACCCCCTGCAATACTGCTCCACCCATTCTTCCCAAGGCAGATCGCGGGGGACGGACGTGTTGCCGTTGAAGAAATGATTTGTAACGAAAATCCCATCATATCCCGCCGCTTTATGCGCCCGCGCCATTTCATCCGCAGGGGCGCTGGAGCACGCGCTTCCCTCTTTTGTATGCAGATGCGTTTCGTATTTATACATTTTTGTCACCTTTCTTTATCCGTTCATCAATGCGCGTCGAACCACGTCTTGCCCGTTTTTGCGTCAACGGTCAGCGGCACGGCAAGCTTCACCGCGTTCTGCATTTCCTCCGAGAGTATCGCCGCCGCTTTTTCCGCCACCGCTTCGGGAGCCTCTACGATGAGTTCATCGTGAACCTGCAATATCAGCCGCGCTTCGGGAAGCTCTTTCTTCAGTCTGCGATAAACCTTTATCATGGCTATCTTGATGATATCCGCCGCCGTGCCCTGTATCGGGGTGTTCATTGCAATGCGCTTTCCGAGCGCCTTTACGGTCTTGTTTGCAGCGAGTATCTCGGGGATAAATCTCCGCCTGCCGAACATCGTAACGGCATAGCCGTCGTGCTCTGCGCTCTCGGTGACTTTCGCCATGTAATCCCGTACCCCCGAGAAATGCTTCAGATACCCGTCGATATACTCCTTTGCTTCCTTGACGCTGGTGCCGATGTCCTTCGCAAGAGAAAAAGCGCCTATTCCGTAAACAATGCCGAAGTTAACCGCCTTTGCCTTGCGGCGCATATCAGCGTCCACCCACTCTATCGGCTGCCCGAAAACGCTCGCGGCGGTTTCCGTGTGGATATCCCTGTTCTCGCGGAATGTTTCTATCATGACCTTGTCGTCAGCAAGCGACGCCAGCACGCGAAGCTCGATCTGGCTGTAGTCCGCGTCCGCAAGCAGCTTGCCCTCCCCGGCCGTGAAGAATTTTCTGAAATTCCTGCCTATCTCCGTCCGCACGGGAATGTTCTGTATATTCGGCTCGGCGGAGGAAATCCTGCCCGTTCTCGTTTCCGTCTGCTTGAATGTGGTGTGCATTCTTCCGTCCTCGGAAACGCAGGCCTCCAGCCCCTTGACATAGGTGTTGTAAAGCTTCGTAAGCGTGCGGTATTCGATTATCAGCGGAACTATCGGGTGCTTGTCCGCAAGCCCCTCCAGCGTTTCCGCGTCGGTGGAATAGCCCGTGCTGCGTTTTTTCCCCGCGGGAAGTCCCAGCTCCTCGAAAAGCACCGTGCTCAGCTGCTTCGGGCTTCCGATGTTGAACTTATGCCCTGCGAGTTCGTGGATCTCGCTCTGAAGCCGCTCGGTTTCTGGCAGAAGCTTCGCGCCGAAATCATGCAGCGCCGCCATGTCCATCGCAACGCCGTCTATCTCCATGGAGGAAAGCACCTCCGCCAGCGGGATTTCGATTTCCCTCAGCACCGTCAGCATCCCCTGCGAGCATATCTCCGAAAACAGCTTTGCGTTCAGCTCGGATATTCCAGCGCAGGGCGCGGCGGAGTCGAATTTCACGCCGTATTCCGCGCAGACCCTTTCCATCGCGTAATCCCCCGCGTTTACATTCAGCAGATACGCCGCGAGGGTCGCGTCGAAAGTAACGTTGTTCAGCGATACGCCATCCTTTATGCACCTGCTGTACAGCGCCTTGGCGTTGTCGGTGTGCTTCGGCTCGTCATTTTCGAGGAGGGATTTTACATCGCCGTCCTGCCGCCCGCCGTTTCTGTAAACCGCGATCTCTCCGTTGATAATAAGCACGTCAAGCGCCGCCGCGTCGTACTCCGCGCTGTCGGCTTTTGCTGTGGCGGTCTGCTCCGCCTTTTCCGCGGGGGCGGATCTCACCGCGGAATTTTCCGAAAGCTTCGCGGGGGCTTCTTTATCCAGCGAAAGCTTTTTCAGCACCGCGAACATTTCAAGCTCCGTGAGTATTGCCGCCGCTTCGCCCTTGTTTCCCCCGGCGAAAGCATAATCCGCCATATTCTCCGAAATCGGGACGTGCAGGTCTATCTCCGCAAGCTTCCGCGAAAGCTCAGCACTTTCCCTGCCGTTTTCAAGCTTGGTGCGCACGCCCTTGGCGACGTCTATTTCCGCGAGGTTTGCGTAGATATATTCCACAGTGTGATATTTCTGTATAAGGGAAAGCGCGGTCTTTTCGCCTATTCCCGCAACGCCCGGGATGTTGTCCGAGCTGTCGCCCATCAGAGTCTTTACCTCCAGCATTTCGCGGGGGGTAACGCCATATACCTCCGCGATCTTCGCGGGGGTATAGAATATATCCTCCTTGTTGGAAGCAAGCCGCACGGTAACGCGTTCGTTTATGAGCTGGAAGCTGTCGCGGTCGCCGGTCATGATAACGCAGTCGCTGCCCTGCTCCGCCGCCGCGCGGGAGAGAGTGCCGATGATGTCGTCCGCTTCGTAGCCCTCAAGCTCCACCACGGACACGCCCAGCGCCCGCAGAAGCTCCCGTATAACAGGCATCTGCTGCGCCAGCTCCTCGGGCATGGCATGGCGGGTGCCCTTGTATTCCGCGAACATTTTGTGGCGGAATGTCGGGGCGCGCAGGTCGAATGCCGCCGCAATGTGGTCGGGCTGCTCCTCTTTAAGCAGCTTGAGATATATGTTCATGAACCCTGTAAGCGCATTCGTGAACATTCCCTTTTTGTTGGAAAGCAGGCGTATTCCGTAAAACGCGCGGTTCATTATGCTGTTTCCGTCTATCAAAAGAAGCTTCATGTTTTCTCTCCTTATCCGCAGTTTCTCACAAAATCAACCCATCTGCGCGGAAGTTTTTTCAGCAGCAGCATCGTGCAGAGCCCCGTAAAAGCTCCTCCGAGCACCGCACTCAACATAAGTATTGGAGCGTAGACCATCACGGAGAAAGTTCCGTAGAATATCACCGCGGTGACAAGCTGTCCCGCGATATGCGCCAGCGCGCCGAATATACTCGTAAGCAGCAGATAATTCGGGTCGAAAAGGTACCTCGGCGGCATTTCGTCCGCGCTCTTGCTTTTCGGAAATACCCTGCGCATGACCAACATAACGCCGCAGGCGAGCAGTCCGCCCATAAGCCCGTAAGCCGCATTCATAAGCGAGCCGGTTATCAGCGACGCCGCGAAGCACCGCAGCACGCTTACCGTAAAGGCTTCGTTTCCGCCCCATTTTCCGCCGACATATAGTATGAAAAGCGTGACGATGTTGCCGAGTCCTATCCTCACCCCTGCGATGGGGCATATCGGCGGCAGCATCGTTTCCAGCGCTGAAAGCGACGCCGCAAAGCAAATAAACAGCGCCTCAAGCGCGATTTTCCTTGTTGCCGTTCCTCTGTCGTAACTCATCGCATTTTCTCCGCAAACTGTTCCGCAAGCACACGCAGCTCCGATTTTTTCGGCAGAGAATGCTCCGCGGCATGGGCATTTGGTGTCATGTCGTAATCCTCGGCGGTAAGGTCGGCGGCGGTGGTTTTTTCAAGGACATCCCGCATATACGCCGCAAAAAATCCCCCCAGCGCCGCCAGTGCCGCCGTCAGCATTATTATCCCGCAGACATAAAAAGGCGCGCCGTTATCCGCCATCGCTCCCGCCGTGAAGCATATCACCGCATACGCAAGGTCAAGGATATAGACTATCGTCTTTTCGGCTGTGCCGCCGCCAACGGACAGGAAAGCTACCATAACCGCCGCCACGGCGCCGATTATCACCGCAGCCGCTGCCGCCCCCGCGCCGAGGATCAGCGAAGCCGCGATGCACCCCGCCGCCGCGGCGCACTGATAATAAAAACAGCTGTGTATCACCCGCCGCAGCGCACGCACCTTTTTCCTGCGCGCCGCTTCAAAATCCGCGGTGATGTCGCCCTCCGTGCGGAAGTGCACCAGCCGCCGCCTTAGCGTTTCTGTCATGCTTTCACTCTCCTGTCGGTTATTTTGTTGATAAATATTACAATTTGTCGAGGCGAAATTCGGTTTGCCTTTCGGTCAATGCGGCGGGATTTCACGCCTGTCCGTCACGAAAGCCGAAGAAGATTACGCCACATTTTCGTAATTTCCGCGCCTGCCAGGTGTGAGTTTTTTCCAATATTCAAACGGGAAACTCCGCGTAAATCACATTACAATTTGTAATATTACGCTATATTTCTACAAATATCGCATTTATAAAATATTCAATCTGTAATATTGCTGAAAAATATCACAGCTCGTCGATTTCTTTCAACCATACCGCGCTGCTTGCGTCGCTGGGCATTCTCCAGTCGCCGCGGGGCGAGAGGGTAACGGAACCTATCTTCACGCCGTCGGGCAGGCAGCTTCTCTTGAACTGCTGCGAGAAGAACCTGCGGTAGAACGTCCTGAGCCATTTAAGGATGGTTTCGCGGTCGTATGCGCCCTCGAATGCGTACATCGCAAGGCGGAACACCTTTTTCGGGGAAAATCCCCAGCGTATGCCGTTGTACAGGAAGAAGTCATGCAGCTCGTACGGGCCGACAAGATCCTCGGTTATCTGCGCGATGTTTCCGCTTTCGTCCGCGGGCAGCAGCTCGGGACTTACAGGGGTGTCGAATATGCTGATGAGAACGTCCCGCAGGTCGGGGCTGTCGGATACCTCCGCGTAATACCGCACGATATGGCGCACCAGCGTTTTCGGAACGCCCGCGTTTACACCGTACATACTGATGTGGTCGCCGTTGTAGGTCGCCCAGCCGAGGGCAAGCTCCGAAAGATCCCCCGTGCCGACCACCATGCCGTTTTCCGCATTCGCGATGTCCATGAGTATCTTCGTGCGCTCGCGTGCCTGTCCGTTTTCGTAAACGACGTTGTGGACGCTTTCGTCATGGCCGATGTCGCGGAAATGCTGCTCCACCGAAGCCTTTATGTCGATAACCCGAAGCGTTGTCCCGAGCAGTCCGCAGAGCTTCTCAGCGTTGGATTTTGTATGCGCGGTGGTGCCGAAGCAGGGCATCGTAACCGCGATTATATCCGTCATGGGACGGTTCAGCAGCTTCATCGTTTCCACGCAGACCAGCAGCGCCAGGCAGGAGTCCAGTCCCCCTGAAATGCCTATGACAAGGCTGCGGCAGTTCGTATGTTTAACGCGTTTTGCAAGGCCGTGCGCCTGCATGGCGAGGATGTCCTCGCAGCGCTTGTCCTTTTCGCTGCCGGAAGATGGCACGAACGGCGTCCGCTCCACCCTGCGGGTAAGGGAGGTTTCGGTAATTTTCATGCCGAAGCGCACGCGCCTCATCCCGCCGCGCAGTCCGCCCTCGAAAGAGGTGTTGCGGCGGCGCTCCGTCGAAAGCTTGTATACATCGACTTCGCTTATTGTAAGCCCGGTAGTGTACAGCCTGCTCTCCGCAAGGGCGGTGCCGTTTTCCGCGATGATTCGGTGTCCGCCGAAAACAAGATCCTGCGTGGATTCGCCCTCACCCGCGCTGGCGTAGATGTACCCGCATATCAGCCTTGCGGACTGCCCCGTTACCAGCGCGCGGCGGTAATCGTCCTTGCCGATGGTTTCATTGCTTGCGGAAAGGTTCGCGATCACCGTTGCGCCGCCGAGAGCCAGCGCAGTTGACGGCGGATCCGCCGACCAAAGATCCTCACATATCTCCGCCGCAAAAACAAGCTCCGGCATATCCGCGCACTCGAACAGGATATTCAGCCCGAAAGGCACCGTCTTTCCGAACAGCTCTATCTCGAAATCACCCTCGTCGGGGGTGGCAAAATGGCGCTTTTCATAGAACTCGTTGTAGTTCGGCAGGAACTTCTTCGGCACGACGCCGAGCACCGCGCCATCCTTGATAACGACCGCGCAGTTGTACAGCTCTCCCCTGAACATTATCGGGCACCCCACCGCCGTGAGCATATCCAGTCCGTCCGTTGCTGCCATGACGCGGTGCAGTGCGTTCATCGACGCCTCCAGCAGAGCGGGCTGGAAGAAAAGATCCTGGCAGGTGTAGGCGGTTATGCACAGCTCGGGCAGCACGAGGATTTTAACGCCCTGCTCGTGCGCCTCGTTTATGAGCTCTATAATGCGTTCGGCATTGTAACCGCAGTCGGCGGTTTTTATATCGGGAGTCGCCGCAGCGGCTTTTATAAATCCATCAGTCATGTTCTATGATCTCCGTTCTTTTGTGATATACATATTTATTATATACATTTTGCAGGTAAAATTCAAGTAGTATCTGCATTTTGTTTTGTCGGCGCGCAAAATGTGTCTTTTTCGGCGCGGTTTGTTATTGACATTTTCGTTAAACTAATGTATAATATCAGTAACAAATATTGCTTTTGGAGATATTTTTATGAAAAGACAGCGGAAATGTATTGCCGTCCTTATTGAGAAACCCAATAAGGATTATCAGGCGGGAATTTTGAAAGGAATATACAAAGCCGCTTTCAGCCATGGCATGAACGTTGCGGTATTCTCTGTCACCATGCCGCGCAGCAGTGACAACTACCACAGCGGAGAAATGAATATCTTCACCCTTCCCGGTGACTATTCAAAATTCTGCGGCGTCATCTATCTACCGGATACGGTTGATTTTTCCACGCGCGACATAATCGTAACCGAGCCGTTGCTGCGCCACGCAAAGGAGAACAATATTCCGGTAGTAACGATCGACTTCAAAATCGACGGGATACCTTGTTTCCTGTCCGATGATTCCGACGTCGTCAAGGCGATGGTAAACCATATGGTCAACGCACACGGATGCAGGGATATCGCCTATATGACCGGCATAAAGGGACACCCGCACGCCGAACACCGCCTTTCGGCATTCAAGTCCGCTATGCGCGAAAACGGGCTTAAAATCCAGGACAATCGTATTTTCTATGGAGATTTCTGGCGCAACGAGGGTGAAAACGTCGTAAATTCTCTTATCGAAGGGAAAAACGGACTTCCCGAGGCGATAATATGCGCCAACAGTTATATGACCGACAGCGTTTACAACGCGCTGTTTTCACGCGGACTGCGCGTGCCGCGCGATATCAGGCTTGCAAACTACGGCGAGACAGTCGACGATGTATCTTTCATGACGTCTACGATACGCTGCACCAACAAAATTGGATATGAAGCGTGCCTCAGTCTTATAGACCTCGCAAACGGAAAAGCAATCCCGCAGGAAAACCCCATAAAATGCGATTTTACGGAGAATTTCGCCCTTACCTGCGGCTGTACCCTCGCAGACGACTATAACCTCAACCGCTTCAAGCATGACCGCGACAACTCATTCAGCGATTTCTTCTCGGAGTTCAACACCATGAGCGAGGCGCTGATAAACAGCAAGGATATGCGCGAAATGTTCTGGACGGCGAACTGGTTCACATATTCCTTCAAAGAGCTTGAAAGCATTTACATATGTATGTGCGACGATGTGGCGAAGCACGAGGCTTCCGTCGCAGAAAATTACGTCAGGACGTCCTACTCCGACGAAATGCTCATCTCATACAGCCGCATAAATCACCATGACGGAACCCGCGAAGAATATGTCGGAACCGACAGGAGATTTTTCATCAGCGAAGTATTTCCGCCGCTGTTTGACAGCAGCGGAGAACCTTCGGCTTACGTTTTCCGCCCGCTGCACTTTGAAAACAGATGCTTCGGATTTGCAGTGATATCATACGGCAGCAAGATTGTCCCTCCGCCCGATATTTACGACTACTGGATAAACGTGCTTTCAAACGCCATTGAGTCCCAGCGCCGCCTCGCCATAATGACCTATCTTTACAAAAAAATGCGCGAGGACGCCATCACCGACCTTATGACGGGTCTGCTGAACCGCAACGGCTTCAACCTTATGCTCCCGCAGCTTATCGACGAAGCAAAGGCGGGGGGAAAGCAGTTCCTTATCGTCATGGCGGACCTTAACGGGCTCAAATACGTCAACGACACATTCGGCCACAGCGAGGGCGACGCGTTCATCAAGACAGCCGCAGGCGCAATGTCAAGGACATGGATAGGCGGCGCGGAATGCGAAAAGAATTTCCGTATCGGCGGCGATGAGTTCGTAAAGGCGGCATACGGTGATTTCAGCGGCGGCAAGCTGGATGAATTCCGCCGTGCGCTGTACGAATATCTTGACAACTACAACCGCACCGCCGGAAAGCCATACCCGATATATATGCCGCTGGGCTTCTGCCTTTGCGGGGCGAACGAGATAGGCGACCCCGATAAAATGCTCTCCGTTGCCGACGCGCAGATGTACCTCGACAAGGTTCGGCTGAAAAAGGAAACCGGCTTCGATCCGAAAAGAAAAGAATAATAAATATCCGCGTTGACATTTCTCGGCGCGGATGTTATAATATATGTTGGGAGAACGAAGTTATCCCAACATATATTATCATAAGAACATTAAATTATTTTCGGCAGGCGCCGACTGCGGGGAACTTTTCCCCGCAACATATATGCGTATTCGATCCGACAGGAGGTATAAATATGTCAGATATGCCCATAAATCCATTTGACGACGCGGAGGAGATCGCGAAAAAATCCATGGTTCTGTTCTTTCTGATAGACTGCTCCGGAAGCATGAGCGGCAGCAAGATAGGCACCGTAAATTCTGTTATGGAGGAGCTTATCCCCGAGATACGCGGGATAGGCGGCGCCGACGCGGACATAAAAATCGCCGTGCTCAAGTTCTCCGGCGGCAGCGAATGGATGTACAACGAGCCTGTTTCTGCGGAGGAATTTGAATGGACCCCCATCGACGCGGAAAACGTCACCGACCTCGGCAGCGCATTCACCGAGCTTTCCAAGAAGCTTTCGAGAAGCGAGTTCATGAAATCGCCGTCGCTGTCCTTTGCCCCTGTTATGATACTCATGTCCGACGGCTACCCCACCGACAACTTTGAAAAGGGACTGGACGAGCTTAAAAAGAACCGCTGGTATTCCGCGGGAATAAAGGCCGCCGTAGCCATCGGCGAGGACGCCGACCTCGATATTCTCTCCCGCTTTACGGGCAATCCCGACAGCGTTGTCACCGCGCACAACGGCGAGGCGCTGGCGAAGCTGATAAAGTTCGTGGCGGTAACATCCTCGCAGATAGGCAGCCGCAGTATGCGCCTCGCCGAAACCGCCGACGATTTCAAGACCAAGCAGGATTCCGCCGCCGAGCAGATTCGCGAATTTGCCGAAAGCGACGAGATAAACGCTGACATCGAGGCAGGCTGGTGATGCAGTTCAAGGGCTGCGCGCTTTCGATACGCGGGGCTTCCCACGAGGATAACGGCGAGTGCTGTCAGGACAGCTCGCGGATACTTATTTCGGGCGTGCCCGCCGTAGCCGCGGTTTCCGATGGACACGGCAGCGAGAAACACTTCCGCAGCGCCGCGGGCAGCGAGATGGCGACCCGCATCGCGATACGCTCAATATGTGATTTCTCCGAACGCAACGGCGGTTTGGACAGGCTTTTTCTCTCCGACCCCGACAATACCGCCCGCCGTATCGCCGCAAATATGATCTGCGGCTGGAACAGCGAAATCGCCGCGCACCTGAGTTTTTTCCCGCTGAATGAACACGAAAACGCCATCTGCGAAAAGTACGGCGGCATTCCCACCGAATCAATGTACGGCGCGACGCTGATTGTCGCCGCGATAACCGAAAACGGATATTTCGGGCTTCAGATAGGCGACGGGTCTTTCTGCGCCCTTGACGGCGGGGAGATGGTTTCCCCCATGCCCGTTGACGCGGCGCTGGTGGGCACCCTCACCACATCCCTGTGCGACAGCGACGCGATAGATTCTTTCAGATATTTCTACCGCGAGGGAAGGGTCTCGGGAATAATGCTCTCCAGCGACGGGCTTATCAACTCGTTTCTTCGGGAGGAGGATTTCCTCAACTTCGGCAGAAGGGTCATCGGCGCGGTGGCGTCCGATACCGCTTCATTCCTCGGCGAACATCTGAAAAAGCGCTCCCACCTCGGCAGCCGCGACGACATCTCCGTTGCCGCGCTGACGGTCAACTATGAATAAAATAGGGCACCCGCCCCGAAAGGATACATAATGGAAATCAACAGCTCTGTAAACAACACCGCCCTCTGCAAGCTCTTCAAGCGCCGCAGGGAGATCAAGACGCAGGACGACATGAACGCCCTCATGAACGAGGTCGCGGAGGAGATCGTTATGAACGCGAAGTTCCTCACCCCCGTCCGCCTTTCCACCGTGCCCAAACTCAACAGCGACGGCACAGGCACCATCGACGCGAACACCAAGATATCCTTCGCGCTGATAAGCTCCCCCGAGGGAAAGAAGTACTACCCCGCCTTCACAAGCATCGACGAGGTCCTGAAGTGGGATTCCATGAAGGAGCAGAAACCGCTGACGCTGGCGCTGGGATTTGACGATTATTCCGACATGATAGTTTCCAAGAACGCCGCAGAGGGGCTTGTTATCAACCCGTTCAGCGACAATCTGATACTCGACAAGAAGCTCGTGGCTCACTGGCGCGATAAGAAGCAGTACCGCACCACCGGTCATGCGGAGCACATTATCCACACAAACAGCGACGTAAAGATTGGTGCCCCCGACCCGTTCAACATGGAACTTTCCGTTGCGCTCAGCACCGCCGCGAAGAAAGACCCCGCCGTAAAGGCACTCTGGTTCCGCGGAATGATTCTCAACGGGGAAAAGACCTACCTTGCCGTTGTTGATTTCAAGGGCGACAGAAACACTGTTTTCACCGCCATCGGCGAGGCGGCGAAACCGTATCTTTCCAACGGAATGGCGCTCAGCATCGTTGCGCTGGACGAAGCCCTCGGCAAATCCGCCGTAGAAAACGTAATGCCCATCTACAAGGCATAACTCAATATATGCAAACTCACCAAAAACGGCGTTTGATATTTTCTACTTGACGGTGTAGACTTTTTCATGCCTATGTGATATAATGAATATGAGGGGTAATGTCCCTCACCATGCATAGATCGGAGGGTACTGCTATGGCTAAGAAAAAGCTTTTCGGAAATAACATAAAACCGTCCTGCAAATACTGCGAACTGGGCAAACCCGGTGAGGGCGATATCATAAAATGCTCCAAATTCGGCGATGTTAAGACATACGACTCCTGCAAGAAGTTCGTATATTCGCCGCTGAAGCGCATTCCCAAGAAGGAGCTTCAGCTCGCAAACTCTGCGGTCAACGATATTGATTTCTGATTATTAAAAATCGCGTCCCCGACTGTCAGTCGGGGGCGCTTTTTCGGGGGTAAGTATGATTTTCGGCAACGGCGACAAGGAACGGCTTTTTTCGCTGGAGCAGCTCTGCTTCGGGGAGGACTGGACGCGGGACACTTTTTTTAGGGAGCTTGAAAGCCCGCTTTCCTGCTGCGAAGTTTCGCGAAGCGGCGGGGAGATTTGCGCGTTTGCGCTGGGGAAGCTTGCGGCGGACGAGGCGGAATTATATCAGATCTGCGTCCATCCCGACCTGCGCAGGCGCGGTATCGCCGCGGAGCTGCTTATGCGTTTCCTCGGAAGCATGAAAGCGCGCGGGGCGGCGGTGTGCTTCCTTGAGGTGCGCAGCAGGAATGCGCCTGCCATCGCGCTGTATAAATCCTGCGGGTTTGAGCATATTTCCGTGCGGAAGAATTATTATGACGATGACGATGCTGTAATAATGCGAAAAAATATTACGGATTGACATATTCGGGACGTGTATCTATTATTCGACAGGTAATATTATTGCTCAATATTACTTGACGTATTTTGCCATGGTAATAAAATGGGGAGAACCACTCGTTCTCCCCATTATTCATTCGTGAAAACTCCGCTTCTTATTCCCCATAAGAATGCGTATCATCTTCGCCAGCACCTCGCGCTTTATCGGCTCATACTGCTCCGGCACGCACTTCGACGGCTCATTAGCGGTGCTCTGCGGAACATCAACGAACCTCGCCGGAACATCCTCCGAAACCATCTTCGTCAGCGCTTCGACGCAGCGCCCACAGCCGCAGGCGTTGAACCTGCGCAGCGTTGCCGAAACATTGTCCCTTATCACCGCTTCGGTGAGGTTTATCGTCACCATAGGCTCCGCCGCTTCCTCTTTATCCACGCCGAGCAGCGCCTCGGAATCCCTGCGCATTATCCTCGACAGCGGCTCTATCCCGCGAAGCTGCTTCGGTATGCGGCTCTTGCCCGCAATAACAACGGGATTGACGGGGCGGTCGTCGCTCACCAGCTTCATGACCTGCGGGGTTTTGCTGCTCACGAAAGGGCGCTCGTCCTCGGTTTTGCGCTTTTTTCCGCTTTTCCTGCTGTTTTCGCTCATTTAGCCTCGCTCTTCTCCTCGTCTGCGGTCAGCTCGTCGATAAGCGCCAAAAACTCCCGCGCGGACTTCGACTTCGGCGCATAGGTTATTATGCTCTCGCCGTGGGCGGGGGCTTCCGCAATGCTGACGCCTGCGCTTATTCGCGTTTTAAAAATCACGGTGTTGAGCTGCTTTGCAATCATCTGCGCCAGCTCCTCAACCTCCTTGGTGAGCGTAAGGCGCGGGTTGTATTTGTTGAGAAGTATTCCGCGTACAAACAGCGATTTGTTGTAGTACCTCTGCACCGCGAATATAGTCTGCTTCAGCTGCGCAATGCCCTGAAGCGAAAGTATCTCGCACATCATCGGGATGATAAGCTCGTCCGACGCGGTGTAGGCGTTTATCGTAAGCACCGACAGCGCAGGCGGGGTATCGAGGATGATATAGTCATAATCCTCCACCGTTTCGCTGAGCTGCTCACGCAGGACGTACTCCCTGCCGACGCCGGTCATTTCAAGCTCCAGTCCGGACAGCAGTATATTCGACGGAACAACGTCGCATATTTCGCCGTGCTGGATAGCGTCATCGAGATCGCAGTTACCCTTGAGAACATCATATATAGTATAATTGTCATCGGATTCGATTCCGAGGGAAAAGCTGAGGTTTCCCTGCGGGTCAAGGTCAATCGCCAGCACCTTTTTCCCGCGCTGCGAAAGTCCCCCGCAAAGGGCACTGCATGTTGTGGTCTTTCCGACGCCGCCCTTCTGATTTGTCACAGCAATGATCTTTGCCAAAATCTATTCCTCCATATATAAGGGCGGACAAATATTATTTGCCCGCCCTTGTGTGTTATTATTACCGCTTAACGGACGACGGGCAGCTTAATAGCCCTCGGGGTCGATATATTCGCCCGTCGCGCTGTCCTCAGGCATATAAACGTGATAGTTGGTCTTACCATTCTTCTTTACGAAGTACATCGCTGTATCCGCATAGGAGATAAGGTCGTTCACGTTGTCGGAATGCTCGGGGCAGTAGGTGATACCGATGGAAACTCTTACGTTGATGATCGTACCGTCGTTTGTAGTGTAGCCGACATACAGCTCATCAATGATGTTCATCGCGATGGTTTCGAGGTTTGCAATATCCTCCTGGTTGGTGTAGCACAGAACGAACTCATCGCCGCCGAAACGACCCGCAAAGCCGCCTCTGTCGTCGACCTTCTTCCTGATGGAATCGGCAACGTAGCGGATTACCTCATCACCTATGGTGTGACCGTATCTGTCGTTGATGAACTTGAAGTCGTCGACATCTATGAACATAATGCCGATCTTGTTCTGACCGCGACGGTCGATCTCACTGGTGAGCGTTCTGATGAATGTATTTCTGTTGTAAAGCTGGGAGAGGAAGTCGTAGCTTGCGCGCTCGGAAAGCTGAAGCTCCATCTTCTTATCGTTATCAATATCCGTGATAACTCCGACAACTCTCAGCGGTTCACCAAGACGGTCGGTGATGCAAACGGCTCTGAGGGATATCCAGATAACCGCGCCGCTCTTTGTCTTGAGCTGGTACTCGGCGCTGTAGCCGTTCTTGTTCTTGAGAAGCGTGTTGATATCACGCTTGTATTTTTCTGCATCCTCCGTGCTCATGAGGGAGTCGATGAACTTGCCGTTGGAAAGCGTGGATTCAGAGGGGGTAAGGTCGAACTTTGCGAGTGCGTTCGGGGAAACGTACATACGCTCCTTGTGAAAGTCCCACTCGAACAGCATATTATCGGACAGTTCCGCAATGGTGCGGTGACGCTCCTCGCTTAAATATACCTCATCAAGAAGTTCGTTAAATGATGTCTGTATCTCACCGAGCTCGCTCTTGCGGTTCTTGACCTTGAAGCGGACTTCGCTGCTGCCCTCTTCCTTGCCGATCTGCTCCATGGTATTGAGCATTTCGTGCATACTGCCGACGAACCTGGAAATGATGACGATAGCGATAACGGAAGCCAGCGCACATACAACGAGGATAACGCCCCAGCCGATAAGGTTGGTGGGCATGGAGAACTTGCCGAAGAAGCCCGTATCCGCGATACCTACCCATCTCCATGTGGTCACATTGGGGACGATGCCGCAGGCATACGCATACTTACCGACCGTGCCGGTGATCATGTTTTCTGTATTATTTGTGCCGGAAACATTGGAAGCCATTGCGAACATATTCGGGATCTCCGCCGCAAACGTGCCGTCGAGCTGACCGCTCTTCATAACAGTGCCGCTGCCGTCAAAGTTGAGGGCGTTGCCTTCGCTGTCCACGAGAACGAGGTGCGCACCGGAAAGATATGTACCACTTACCGTCTTCGCAAGGCCGCTGTCAGCGCCGAGCGAAACCACCATGCAGACATAGCCGAGCTTGCCGCCGGTCTTGTTGTCGGGGTCTGCGTAAATTTCCTTGGAAACGAAAATTCCGTCTGTCTGGTACTTTTCCCACGCCATAACGGTGGAAACCGCGGGCATTCCGTCGCTGTTGAAGTGCTCGAAGCTGCCGCTTGCGCTGCCCTTTGCGGATGCAACGACCGTGCCCTTGTCGTCGATAACAAGAATATCGAGGACATCGCTGTTGTTTTCAGCGTATGCCTTGATAATGCTGTCCGCGGAGGACGAGCCGTTGTCAGCGGTGTCGATGACCGCATCGAGCTTTGCCATTACGTCGACATCGGAGATATACCCCGCGAACACCTGATCCACCGCCGCTGATTTCGAAAGCGAAACAGTGTTCAGCGTGTCTGTCTTGGCGTTTGTTTCAAAGCCCATTAATGAAAAAGTCCCGACCGCGCCGAGAATGAGCGCGGGGATTATCGCGAATATAAGCAGAACTCCCGTCAGGACTACTTTTAGCTTTGCGTTGTTCATGGATTCTCCCCCTGGTTGTATTATTTTCTGACCTTCCGGCCGGTTAGAAATTCATTTCCTGTGCCATTTCCTTCTGGCGCTGTTCGGACTGCACCTTGTAGATATACTTTCCGATGTAGTCCTCCTGTGCAGCGGTGAGCCCCTGGAACTCACAGCCGTAGCCCTTTATACCGCCGTCGTCGCCGCGCTGCACGCGCAGCACCTTTACAACGGCATTCAGCTTGTAATCAATAAACAGATCGATATCAACGCAGACGAGATCCTCGTCCTCAAATTCACAGCCGTTGCATTTCATGAAAATGCCGCCGATGTTGATATCCATAACTTCGATCTCTTCCGGGACGTCAAATCTTACGGATTCTTCGCCGCGCATAAAAAACAGCGCGCGCCCCTTCTCATGCGTTTTTATCTTGAAATACCTGCGGCGTTCCTGAAGCACCTCCGTGTCATTCGACCTTGCAAGGCTGATATTGAGCTGCCGCGGCATGGACATGGAAACACGCCCGGAGTAGCGGATACGCTCGCCCGCCTTTGTGGTCGCGATAACGTCCACGATGGTATTATATTCAAGTTCCTTCAGGGATGAGCCCTTGATGATGAGAATACTTTCGTCGTCAGATCCGAGGTTTTTCGGAAAGTTAAAGTTCCTTTCCGCCGTCATAATTACCGAGCTGCTTTTGTCCAGTATATCAACTTTAACTATCTTGCTACTGAATAACAAACGCATCAAACCCTTTATGTGTAAACTCTGACCGCCGCGTATGGGCGCGGCAAAATCCATGCCATACTGTTCCGCAAAAACGGACTATACGGCACAATAGATATATTGTTATTATACAGTATTCAGTCAAATAAATCAAGAGGAAATGCAACAATTCTAAAAATCCAACAAGTTTTTTATGTTTTTTTGGGTAACATAACAAAAGTGTGTCGGGAGGGGGTGGTGAAAAAGGCATTGCGGCTGTAAGCTGTAAGTTTAAATAGACTGTAGGGGATATCCCCGACTTATCGAAAAATCCAAACGGCTATAAATTTATTATAGACTATGGGGGGAAAACTCTTACGTTTTCTGGACAAACGTCCCGTTTGTCCACCCCTGACCCCATACCCCCTTTAGCGCTTTGGAAGTCGGATCAACGTTTCCGCTTTTTGCTATCACTGCACGACATTTTATAGGCGTGGGGAATTTCGCTGTCTGCGGACAGCGACTGGGGCTCTGCCCCCGTCCCCGCAAGGGGTGCGGTCTGTCGGCTGGTTTGGCACAACAATTCACTTTATGCTTAAACCATTATGTTGTGTATTGTGCCAAACTAACCCCTCTGTCGCTAAGGCGTAAGGCGTAGCCGTCGCACTGCGACACCTCCCCTATGGGGAGATCACCCCTTGACCGCGTGTATTGTGTCCCGTAAAGACTATATGTGGTGCGAAACTTTCAATATGCCGCGTGGAAATTTTAATCGTTTATCGCTGGACAATCACGCAATATCAACTATATCCACCTCTGCCGTCTGTGCCTTGCTCTCCTCGTCGGAATACAAAAACTGCACGGAATACACGTCATTCCCCTGCTCGAACATAAACTCCGACATACCGAGAAGTATTTCCTCCGCGTCCTCGGTTTCCCTGACATCGAACGCCGACAGCCAGCCGCTTTTTCCGCCGAGGGTAGTTTCACCGAAGCTGCTGTCCGTTGTGATATATCCGCCCGCGCGGTACTCGAAAATTGTGTTGTCATGCACGGAACGGGCGTAATCCGCCGCCGTCACCGCCTCGTCCAGCCTCTTCCCGTCGGAATCCACCGTAAGATCCTGCGCCGTTACCAGCGCGATGGCTTTCCCCGAATCTGACAGCGCATATAATATGTACTCCTGTCCCTCGGTTTTCAGCGCGCTTTTCATGGATTTCACATCCGAGTAGCTGTCGGAATACCGCTCGTAGATAAGCGAGTACATCTCGTCCCCGGTGTAGACCGTCCAGCTTTCGGGGAAATCAATTTCTATCCCCGCGCCTTCCACGCGGACATTCCCGCCGTCCACCACCGCAGTTTTTTCCGCCGCGCAGCCGCTCAGCAGGAGCACTCCCGCCACCGCGCAAAACATGAATTTTTTCATTCGTGACCTCGCTGTTCTGCAAATAGCGCCCGCATATCCCCGGGCAGCTCCGACCGCACCGTTATACGCTCCCCCGTGAACGGCTGCGAGAAGTTCACCTCTCCGCAGTGGAGCGCCTGCCTGTTTATCGCAGCGCAGTTCCCGCCGTACATATCGTCGCCGCACAGCGGAAAACCGATGTGCAAAAAATGCACGCGTATCTGATGCGTCCGCCCTGTTTCCAGGGTTATGCGCAGCAATGTTCTGCCGCAGGCACACAATATCGGCTCGTAATTTGTCACCGCCCGCTTTCCCGTCGGGGACACGCAGCGCTTTATTATGCTGTCGCTTTCCCTGTCTATCGGGAGGTCTATCCTCCCCGCTTCGGTTACAATTCCTTCCACTGCCGCGAAATACACCTTAGACACGCTGTCCGAAACGGACGCCGCCGCAAAGCGGTTTTTCGCGCAGACGCACAGCCCAGACGTGTTTTTGTCCAGCCGGTTTACCGGACGGAACGGCAGGTCTGGATGAAGCGCCGCGAACAGGTTCGCGAGGGTATCGCCGTAGTGCCTTATAGACTGATGAACGGGCAGGAACGGCGGCTTGTCGAATACGATGATGTCGTCGTCCTCGTAGGATATCGGCGCTGAAATATCGGCGTTCGGCGCGATGTCCGCGCTGTCCTCCATGACCACACGGACGATATCCCCCGCGCTTACCCTGTCTACCGAGCGGAGGACCTCACCTCCGCGGGTGAGCCCGCCCGTCTGCTTTAATTTTGTTACCATTCTCCGCGAAAAACCATGGGCGCGCAGGAGATCCAGCGCGGTCATTCCATCCTCCCCCGCGGAAACGGAGAATTCTATTTTCCTTGCCATTACGATGCCTTGGTATAACCCAGCTTCAAGATATCGCGGTCGGAAGAGAACGAGATAACGTTGAACGTCAGCAGCACCTGCGAATAATCGTTGACATCAAGGAAGCGGTCAAGGCCCACGTTGATATAGCGCATATCCACCATGGTTATCTTGCTGTAGTGCTTCGACAGGAACGGCACAAGGCTGTGCGCGTAGCTGTCCTTGACAAGCAGCAGGCTCTTTCCGTTGCCGACGTCCGTTTCAATGGTGACGATGGGTGCGTTGCTGCCTGTGAACGAGGAATATTTATCCTTAACGTCAAGGTAGCTGCGGACATAAAGGCTGTCGTATACGGTTTCCTTTTCGCCGTCATTGACGGTCATTTTAACAGACGGTTCGCCGTTCGCAAGGTGATAGTAGCTGATGATATCGGGGGTTATGCTGTCGTCGAGGGTCTTTGAGTAGAGCGTTCCGCGGAACGTGCTGCTTGCCGTTTCGATATTAAAAGCGCTCTGACCGTAGGCGCTGTATCCCAGCGACTTTGCCGCCGCGGCGTAGGCATAATATGCGCCAAGGCTCGTCCAGTGATGGTCGGTACGGTAGAAGATATATTCGTTGTTATGCACAGAAAGATTGCTAAGGCAGTCTATAGCGGAAACGTTCTTCACCTTGCCGTAGCAGTCGTCGATGAAGCTCTTTTCGCTGAGATACCCCGCATAGGACGGTATCTGCGAACTGAATATCTCCTGCGCGGTGGGGTCGAGCATGAAATACATCGGCACATCCGGGAACTCCGCCGCGAATTTGTCTATCGCCGTTAGGGTAGCGTCCACCCTGTCGGCGTCATATTCCTTGAACACCTGCACCATCTGGTCGTCAAGGGTGTAGACCCCGTTTATCTCCCGCTGACCCTCAAGGGAGGAAAGCTTGTTGGAAAGCTTGACCCAGCTTTCTCTTCCCGCAAGGTGGTCGGAAAAGTAGGTTTCGAAATCATCCATCCAGCTTGCCTTGTCGCGGGTGACGATATAATCCCAGCGCACCGCGTCGACATAGTCGGAGAAATTTTCCGCCTTTTCAAGCTTTTTCTGATTGACTATCGTCGGGAATGAGCTTAATGTGCGGTTCTCATTTTCGCTGCGTTCCTGCTTCGGAAGCGCGGCAGTGGCTATAGGCACCGCCAGCAGTACTATTGCAAAAAGGCCTATCATGAGTCTCTGAGGAGTCATTTTGAAATTCATATTATCGCTCCTCCTTAAAAGTTAAAATACAGGAACGGGTTGTAGGTGGACGTGGTGATATACGCCACGCTCGCCAGCATTACCGCCGTCTGGCCAAGCGGCATGATATACTGCAGGACCGTTATCTTCTTTTCGCGTATCTTTTCCGCAAGGTTCTTCATGATGTCCGAGGAACCGAAGATGCACACCGCAAATATAATGCCGTAGTTCATCACAGCGTTTATCGCGAAATTGTCCGTGAACACGCCGTTTGCACCGAACATCGCGCCGATATAGGTGAACACCTGCGAAAACATATCCCCGATGTTTACCGTGCCCGCGCTTACGCCGTCGAACATTATCCAGCCGAAAATAACCAGCACAAAGGTGTACAGCCAGCTGAAGAACGACGGTATCTTCTCCAGCCACTTGCCAAGGAAAAGCCGCTCGATTATGATTATCACGCCGAAGTACACGCCCCACAGCATGAAATTCCAGCTTGCGCCGTGCCATATACCCGTTACCGCCCATGTGATGAAGAGGTTGAGTATCGTCCTTGCCATGCCCTTGCGATTGCCGCCGAGGGGGATATAAACATAGCTTCTGAACCACGCGCCGAGGGTGATATGCCATCTGCGCCAGAATTCCGAGATACTGTGCGACATATAGGGATAATTGAAGTTCTCGGGGAAGTTGAAGCCCATCATCTTGCCCAGACCTATCGCCATATCGGAATATCCGCTGAAATCGAAGTATATCTGGAACGTGAACGCCAATATGCCGAGCCACGCCGTCGCGGCGGAAAGCTCGCTGTATTCCATCGCCTTTACGGTGGTCCAGAGCGCGCCGATATTGTTCGCGATAAGCACTTTCTTGCCAAGACCCGTTATGAAGCGGCTCACGCCGTCGCCTATCATTTTTTCGGAGAGGGTGCGGTGGTCAAGCTCGTTCTGAACATCCTCGTAGCGCACGATGGGTCCCGCGACTATCTGCGGGAACAGAGTAACGAACGCCATGAAGCTAACCGCGCTTTTCTGCACCTTGATATTCCTGCGGTACAGGTCGATGGTGTAGGACATGGATTGGAACGTGAAAAAGCTTATTCCTATCGGAAGCGGCAGGTTCGGATTGGGTATCGAAAGCCCGAACCACGCGTTCGCCGAGTCGATGAGAAAGCCGAGGTACTTGAATGTTCCGAGCAGCCCGAGGTTCATCACCAGCGAAACGATAAGGCATATCTTTCTTATCTTCGGGTTGTCGTCGTATTTGTCGATGATCCGCCCCGCGGTGTAGTCGATGAACGTCGACGCTATCATCGCGAGCACATATATCGGCTCGCCCCATGCGTAGAATAACAGTCCGCTTATCAGGATAACGACGTTCTTCGCCCTGAACGGAACAAGGTAGTAGATTATCATCGTTATCGGCAGAAAAGCGAACAGGAATGTCAGACTGGAAAAAACCATAAAACCTCCGAATTAATCTGAGTTTCCGAGCATTGTCAAGAATTCTTCTTTAGTATAATTAACGTTAAGTATTTCAAGCAGCAGGTTCGCGGAAAGCAGCTCAGGCAGCCCCAGCCGCCTTTGCAGTTCTGCGCGGCGCGCCGCGGAGTTTTCCCCGCCGGAAAGCCCCAGCTCCACAAGATCCGCCTTTGTTATCGGGTCGGATTTGGTTCTGCTTCCCCCCTCGGAGACGACCCCCGCCTTTCGGAAAGCCTCCAGCAGAACTTCTGCGCTCATCCCCTCGACGCCAAGCTTCCCCTGCTTCGACGGAAAGCGCTTTCGCCGCTCCTTTCCAAAAACATCGGGGATGTAGACGTTGATGACCTCGCCCTCTTTTACTATGCTTCTGAGCCGCGAGCGTATCTGAAACCCCGCGCTGTCGCTGTCGGTTAGAATTATTATCCCCGTTTTCTTCGCCAGCATTTTGATAAGTTCGCACGTTTCCTTGTCCTTGTACAGCGCGAAGCCGTTTGTGGGGATTATCAGCGCGTCCACCAGCGACGAGAGCTTTATCTTGTCGTACCTGCCCTCAACTATTATTGCCTGTTTTATTTTAATCATTACAATTTTTTATCCGCTCATCTCGGCAGGGCGGATATCTCCGTCAGAGCCTCTTCGATCTGCGTTCGCTTGTCCGCCGTGGATGAATTAAGGCTCACGTTCGCGCGGAACAGTATCCCCAGACATTCTTCAAGGAAGCTTTCGGACAGCTTCTGCGCGGTGGCGTACGCCTTTTTAACGACAAACGACCTGTTCGGGGCATATCTGAATGCCGCCGCGGTGTCGCTGTAGCTTTTCCTCGCGGCGGAGCCTATCTTCGCACGATACAGGTCTGTGAAATACCCGGACAGCGCCGCAAGTATGATTATCGGCTCCTCGCGGCGGACGAAAAGGTCATCCAGCACGCCGAACGCCGCCTGAGTTCTCCCCGCGATAAGTTCGTCCGCAAGGGAATATATGCTCGCGTCCGCAGGCTTGGGGCACAGCAGGTCGATATCCGCGCGGGTTATCGCGCCGCCGTTTTTGTATGCGCAGAGCTTGTCCACCTCGTTGGACACCGCCGTAAGGCTCCTGCCGCAAAGCTCGGCAAGGTACGCCCCGTCCGCGCGGTCGAGGGCGCAGCCGTTCCGCACGGCGCGCTTCTCCGCCATGGCGGCTATCTGCGCGGGCGCCATGTATTTCAGCTCGCAGGAGCAGCCCGCTTTCGCCGCGGTTTCCATCAGCTTCTTCATTTTAGCCTTGGGCTTTTTCGGATCGATGGGGATATGCTCCTGCGAAATAATGAGCACGGTGGTGTCGGGGATGTTCGCGATTATATCGAGGTACGCCTTGTTGTTCGCGGCGTCGAGGGCGTCGGGGTCGAGATCCTCGATGAGCACGCACTTTCTCTCCGCGAAAAACGGCAGGCTGTCGGTGACGTCCGAAAGCTCGTCCGCCGTGGGCGCCTCGGAATATTTCACGAAATTCATATCCTGCGACTCTGCGGGCACTGCGGCGTCGGTTATGCGCTTGGCGTACATCCGCACGAGGTAGTCCTCCTCGCCCCAGAGAAAATACACCCGCCCGAGCCGACCCGCCTTCAGGTCAGCCCGCAGGCGCGGTTCTTCTACTACAGCCATTACGCCTTACGCCATCTCGTTGCGGAGCTTCTTTCCGCCGAGGATATGGAAGTGCAGGTGGCGAACGGTCTGACCGCCGTTCTCGCCGATGTTGGATACAACGCGGTAGCCGTCGGAAAGTCCCTCTGCGCGGGCGATCTCAGCGATCTTCTCGAAAATATACGCAACGACTGCGCTGTTTTCGGGTGTTATCTCGTCAACACCGCCGATGTGCTGCTTCGGGATAACGAGGATGTGAGTAGGCGCCATCGGCGCGATATCGCGGAACGCGAGTATTTTTTCGTCCTCGTATACCTTTGTGGAGGGTATCTCCCCAGCGATTATCTTGCAAAATAAGCAGTTTTCCATAGTCTTATCCTCCTAATATTAAATACATTGTCCGACGGTAAAAGGTTGCGCTTTGTTCAGAAAAGCGGCGAAAGGACCGCAACAAATCCGACTATCAATCCTACAATGGCGAGTATTCCGAAAAATTTCACCCACCGCTTTATTGACGCTATATCGTTCGCCTGCCGCATTGCGATAAGGCGGTCTATCTCGTCGGCGGTCATGTCGGGGACAGGGCTTTCTATGGTGTAATACTCATGCACGTCGCTGTCCGACGTTGCGTAAACTCCCTCGGGAAGCGGCTTGCCCTCGCTCTCGAGCTTACGATATTCCGCGATCGCCTCGCCCTGTGCGACAGCGTTCGTTTTCAGAAAACCGTTCTCCGCCATTAAACGGATATACTCCGCGCCCGCTGCCGAGGTCTTGCTGATGTCCATTGTAATTGTCCTCCTAAATAATCTATAAGCGCGGAAACAGCGTAAACACGCGCCTCCGCGCTTATCATATCATATTATGCCGTTAAGTTGGCGTTAAAATCAGTGGATATACTTCGCCGCGATACCCTCTGCCGCCGCAAGCGCTTCGCCCAGCTTGGAAGCGTCGGGAACGCCCGCCATAGCCTGATCGGGCTTTCCGCCGCCCTTGCCGCCTGCAACAGCCGCTATCTCGCGAACCAGCGTGCCTGCATTCGCGCCCTTTGCTACTGCGCTCTTGCTGCACTTGCAGAGGATGCTGCTCTTGCCGTCGGCGGTGCCCGCGAGCACTGCAACGAAGTCAGCATACTTGTCCGCAAGGCTGTCGCCTATCTTGCGCAGACCGTCGGCGCCTGTGCCGTCGAGAACTGCGGTGATTATCTTCACGCCGGCAACCTCGGGAACATTTCCGCCGAGATCGCCAAGCTTTGCGTTCGCCGCAGCCTGCTCCATGCTCTGGATCTTCTTGTCCTTTTCGCGAAGCTCCGCAACAACGCTCTCCGCGCGGTGAGGAAGTTCCTCGAACGTGGGAACCTTAAGAACCGAGCAAGCCTTTTCGAGGGTATCCTTGTAATCATACAGCATGGACATGACAGCCATACCGGTCACAGCCTGAATACGTCTTACGCCGCTGGATACGGAAGCCTCGGAAACTATCTTGAACAGACCTGCCTGCGCGGAGTTTGTCAGATGTGTGCCGCCGCAGAACTCCGTGGAATAATCGCCAACGGACACAACGCGTACAACGTCGCCGTACTTCTCACCGAAGAGCGCCATAGCGCCCTTCTTCTTAGCTTCCTCGATGGGGAGGACTTCGGTGGTCACGGGAACAGCCGCCATGATTACCTTATTTACATAATCCTCGGCCTGCTTAAGCTCGTCAGCGGTCATAGCGCTGAAGTGGTTGAAGTCAAAGCGGCACTGATACGGGTCTACATAAGAGCCTGCCTGATGAACGTGGTCGCCCAGGACATGGCGCAGGGCAGCCTGCAGGATATGCGCGCAGGTATGGTTGCGCTGAGTTGCAAGGCGCTTTTCAGCGTCTACCTTTGCGAGGACCTCTTCGCCCTCGGCAAAGCCGCCGCTTACTACCTTACCGTTGCAGATGAAAGCGCCGTTGGTAAGCTTCTGTGTATCGGTAACTTCGATAACGTTGTCGCCGTTGGAAATTGTACCGCAGTCGCCAACCTGACCGCCCATTTCCGCATAGAAAGGCGTGTTCTCGATGATAACGGAAACGTCGTCGCCCTCTTCGCAGAGCTCGGAAACCGCGCCGCCCTTTACGATGGCGAGCAGCTTGGTCTTGTTCTCAAGGGTGTCGTATCCGACAAAGTTTGTGGAATAAGCATCCAGTGCGGAGTTCTTAGCATTGTCCCAGCCGCCGCCGAGCTTCTTGTTTGCGCGGGCAGTGGACTTCTGCTCCTGCATATACTTCTTGAAGCCCTCTTCGTCAGCTTCCAGACCCTTTTCGTGGAGAATTTCCTTTGTAAGGTCAAGCGGGAAGCCGTAGGTATCGTGAAGCTTGAACACATCGGCGCCGTCGAGGACCTTTTCGCCCCTGGCGATGAGATTTTCGATCATCTCGTTGAGGATCTCGGTGCCCTTGTCGATGGTCTTTGCGAAGCTTTCTTCCTCGGTCTGGATAACCTTCTTGATGTAAGCGCGCTTCTCGCCGAGTTCGGGATATGCGGAGAGGTTCTCGTCGATAACGGTGTCGCATACTTCATGCAGGAACGGCTTTGTGCAGCCGAGCATTCTGCCGTGTCTTGCGGCTCTTCTGAGCAGTCTGCGGAGAACATAGCCGCGTCCCTCGTTGGAGGGAAGAACGCCGTCGCCTACCATGAATGTGGTGCTTCTGATATGGTCGGTGATAACGCGCAGGGAAACATCCTTCTGCTCGTCCTCTTTATAGTGTATGCCGACGATGGAGCTTATCTTCTTGAGTATGTTCTGAACGGTGTCGACCTCGAAGAGGTTGTCAACGTCCTGCATTACGCAGGCAAGTCTTTCAAGACCCATGCCTGTATCGATGTTCTTTGTCTTGAGCTGGGTGTAGTTTCCGTGGCCGTCGTTGTCAAACTGTGTAAATACGTTGTTCCATATCTCAATGATACGGTCGCAGTCGCCGACTTCCTCAAAGTTGTCCTGACCGATGTGGTCAAAATGGCCGTACTTCTCGCCGCGGTCGTAGTGTATCTCGGAGCAGGGGCCGCAGGGACCGCTTCCGTGCTCCCAGAAGTTATCAGCCTTGCCGAGCCTGATTATACGCTCGCGGGGAACGCCTACTTCGTTCGCCCAGATATCTCCGGCCTCGTCGTCCTGCTCGTAGATAGTTACCCACAGGCGCTCCGGCGGAATTTCAAGTACCTTTGTGAGGTACTCCCACGCCCATGCGATAGCCTCGTGCTTGAAGTAGTCGCCGAAGGAGAAGTTGCCGAGCATTTCAAAATATGTGCCGTGGCGCGCAGTCTTGCCGACGTTCTCGATATCAGGAGTGCGTATGCACTTCTGGCAGGTGGTAACGCGGTGGCGCGGCGGCTCCTCGATACCCTGGAAATACTTCTTCAGAGGGGTCATGCCCGCGTTGATCAGCAGGATGGAATTATCCCCCTGCGGAACGAGCGGGAAGCTCGGCAGACGAAGGTGTCCCTTTGACTCGAAAAATTTAAGATAGCTTTCGCGCAGATCATTCAAACCTGTCCATTTCATAGCTTTTCCGTCCTTAAACATAAATAGATTTTACAGTTATTTCCATATATTAGATGTAATAACGCATACACGTTAATTATATCACATTTTCGCAAAAAGTCAAGACGCGGGGGAGGTTTTCATTACAATTTCATTAAAACAAAAGTCCCCACCGAAGCGGGGACATAAATACCTGTTCCAGGCTGCCGAGAAAGGTGCAGATGCTAGGAAGCGGTTATTCGGCTAGGCTTTGTGCCTGCCGAATAGCCGATGACAACGCAGATGTGCCTTTATCGGCAGCCGTTTTTACTTAGAAAGTTCCTCAGCCAGCGCCTCGATCTGCGCAATATTCTGCTCGTTCACCGCGGACTTCACCGAAACGACAGGCTCCGCATAGGTGATATCGGGGCACTTTTCCAGCATGGACTTCATCACCTTTGCCGCCATAGGCGCCCAGCTTCCGTTTTCAATCATGCCGACCGTTCTTGCGCGGAAATTGCGCTCGGTAAGGTGGTTGACAAACTCCTTCATATGCGGGAATACGTCCGCGTTGTAGGTCGGGGTCGCGAGAACAAGCTTGCTGTAACGGAATGCGTCCGCTGTCACCGCCGACATATCGCTGCGCGCGAGGTCAGCCACTGCGACCTTTGCACCCTTTTCCTCCAGCTTCTCTTTCAGCAGCAGAGCCGCCTTGGCGGTGTTGCCGTAAACGCTGGAATACGCGATGAGCACGCCGTCCTCCTCGGGGCGGTAGGACGACCATGTATCGTACAGTCCGATGTAATATGCGAGGTTATCCCTGAGCACGGGACCGTGCAGCGGGCATATTGCCGCGATATCAAGTGCAGCCGCCTTTTTCAGCACAGCCTGCACCTGCGCGCCGTATTTCCCGACAATGCCGATGTAATATCTGCGAGCTTCATCCGCCCATGCGCTGTCATCCGCCGCACCGAATCTTCCGAATCCGTCCGCGGTGAAAAGCACCTTGTCCTTGGAATCATACGTCATAATTACCTCGGGCCAGTGCACCATCGGCGCAGTTATGAAATTCAGCGTGTGCGCGCCCAGTTCAAGCTTCGAGCCCTCTGCGAGGACTACCTGCCTGTCCGCATAGTCCGTGCCGAAAAACTGCTTCATCATCACGAAAGCCTTTGCGGATGCGGCGATCTTCGCCTCGGGATAGCGCTCCGCAAAAACCGCGATATTCGCGGAGTGGTCGGGTTCCATGTGCTGAACCACAAGGTAATCGGGCTTTCTGCCGCTGAGGGCGCTTTCGAGATTATTCAGCCACTCCCCGGTAAATCCCGCGTCAACGGTATCCATCACCGCGGTCTTTTCGTCAACGATAACGTAGGAATTGTACGTCATGCCGTTCGGCACGCGGTACTGCCCCTCAAAAAGGTCGATCTTGCTGTCGGTAACGCCGATATATTTTATGTCGTTTGTAATTTCCATGATCATGCCTCCGTTTATTTTTTATTATTGTATCATATTTTTATCCTTTTGTCAATATAGTATTGATAATAATTATTGAATTTTTAACAAAAAAACACCCCCGATAAATTCGGGGGTGCCTTTCGTTTAGTGTTAAGCTATCTGCCTTTTACCAAATTACTTTCTCTTGCGAGCTACTACAACAGCAGCGCCAGCCAGAGCAGCTACACCGGCAACAGCAGCAACACCGGCAACGCCTGTGTCAGGGCTAGCCTTATCGCCTGCGGGAGCAGCAGCGCCGTCTTCATCAGCGGCACCGTCATCAACATCAGCAGCGTCGTCTGCATCAGCGTCATCATCAGCTACATCTGCATCATCGTCAGCTACGTCAGCGTCATCATCAGCTACGTCTGCATCGTCGTCAGCTACGTCTGCATCATCGTCAGCTACGTCAGCGTCATCATCAGCTACGTCTGCATCGTCGTCAGCAGTGTCATCAGCAGCAGGAGCCTCAGCGTCCAGTGTTCTGATGTCAACGCCGTCAGCGTTCAGCAGCTCGATGTTAGCGATGTCGAATGTAGCGCCGTTGGTCCAATCCTGGAACCAGAAGAAGCAGTACTCTTCGTTAGCGGTTACGATAGCGGAATCGCTTGTGTATGTAAGCTTGTACTCATATCTTGTATCGGTGGGAACCAGTGTGAGGTCCTTAACGCCGTCCTGGATAGACCATTCAGCGAGCTGCTTCCAGCCTGTGGAAGAGCTGTTTACACCGAAGCCGCCGCCGTACCAAACAGTACCGTCAGTAACAGCAGACTCGAAATCCTTGTCCTTTGTCTTAACTGTCAGGGAAACAGTCTTGATGTCGCCAGCGAGGGCGCTGTTCTTGAGAACAGGAACATTGGAGTCGTTGGAAACGAGGCAGATGAAGTGACCGCTGCTAGCGTCAAAGCCTTCGCCCAGTTCAGCGAAAGAAGCAACGGATGTAACCGCAGCAGCAGTTACGGCAACAGCAGCAGCAGTAGCTGCGCTTAAAATCTTTCTTAACTTCATAAGAAAAAATCCTCCTTAAAATATAAATGGGATAGCAAACACTAAATCCTCATGATTTATTTTACTATATTCATGCCAAAATTGCAAGTGTCATTTTACACACAAATTACATCAGCTTTTTGTGACTTTGTCTAAACAATACACATAAAAGCGCCCCCGTAAACTGCGGGAGCGCCTATATTACTTAAATTACTTAACCGATGTGCTGTTAATCCCTGCGCCTTACGGTCGCCGCGGTAACTCCGCCCGCCGCAATTACCGAAGCGAGCGCCGCAAATCCTGTGGAAACGCCCGTTGCGGGGTTGGCGGTCGTGGTGCCTGTCGTACCTGTTGTTCCGTTCGTGCCCGCGCCTGTTGCGCCGTTGTTATCGGCGCCGGCGTTGCCGCTTACGGTGCTGTTTGTGCCGTTGGTGCCGCCTGTCGTGCCGTTATCGCCTGCGTTGTTGGTTTCGTTTCCTGTAACGCCGTTGATGATGTCCTCGCCCGCGCCTACTACGCCGTTTACGATGTCCTCTCCCGCGTTCACAACTCCGCCGACCGCTCCGCCTGCGTTCTGCGCAAAAGCACAGGAAGATATTGCCGCCGCGCAGAATGCAGCCGCAGCTATCGAAGAAATATTTAATTTCATATCATATTCTCCTTATAAAAATGAAGATACTGCGCAGAATATCATCCGCGCAGCATTATTATTTACAGAAGAGAAAACAATATAAAATGTAATAATTGCATATAAAACGCCGCTCACTTCATCATTTTCATCTCAACGGCGATCTGCTCCGCCTTTACATAAAAATCATAAAGCGGCTTTATTTTCAGAAAATCCTCCGCAACGGCATCCGCAAGCCCCTCCGAAAACATAACCGAGGGGTCGTTGCTGAAACAGCTCACCCCAAATTCCTTTCGGTTGAGCCACTCGCGCTTCTCCGGCGGCTGATCGGGGAACTTATTCTTTTTGTACATCTCGCCGTAGAACGCGAATTTTTTCTGCTTTCTGAAAGCCGAAAACGCCTTTTTGAAGCTTTCGTCGTCCGCAAGTATCATCCCCCGCACCGCTTCCTTTACGGCGCTGTCCGCGCAGTAATACCCGCAGCCGTAGCTCATGCCGTTGACGCCCACCGCAAAGTAAAATCCCGGGTGGCCGACATACGCGTCGGGGCGCTTCCTTGCGAAAGTATACCACATCTCGTCGCGGAAAACCGAATCCCTTGCATACCGAGCGTCGCGGTATATCCGCGAAAGCTTTTTCGGGTCGCAGATTATTTCTGGGTCTATCTTCGCCATAGTCGGCGCCAGCGCATTCACGATATCCGTGAACGGCTCGACGACAAAACGGGTGTAATCCCCCTTGTGCTCCGCGAACCACGGCTTGCTGTCATGCAGCCTGTTTTCAAAAAGGAAATCTATCGTCTGCTGTGAAAATGCCATTTTATTTCTCCTCGGTATTTGCCTGCGGCTTCCGCCGCGTTTTCTTCTCCGTAAGATGAAAACTGCTCATCACCATGCGGCGTATCTCCTCGTCGGGGACGTCCGACTCGAGATAGACCGTGTTCCAGTGCGTTTTGTTCATGTGATACGCGGGAACTACCCCCTTGAAAACGCTGCGCAGAAAGTCCGCCTCCTGCGGGTCGCATTTGAGGTTCACGATATCCTTTCCGTCATGCTCCATCAGCAGCGCGAACCACTTTCTGTTATTTTCGTGCCGCACTACCCACGACGAAAAATCCTCCCCGAAAGGCTGATCCGCCTCCGCGCCGCCTATGGTGCGGCAGAATTCAAGAAAATCCTCCCGTGTCATATCACGCCTTTCTTACATATTTGAAGAAGCGTATGTTATAGCAGTCCGTCTTGATGACAGGGGATGTTTCGGCTATCTCCCACCCGGGCAGCGCGTCGATGTCGGTGAAGAATGTATCCCCGCCGAAGCATTCGTAAACGCGGGTGATGAGGGCGGTGTCGCAGTACGGAAGAAGCTGCTTATAAACGTCGCCGCCGCCGATTACATATATTTCCCCGTCGTAATCCTTCGCAAACTCAAGAAATTCCTCCACGGAGCCGAAAACCTTCGCCCCGTCCGCCTGCTTCAGCGTGCGGGAAAGCACAAAATTCTCCCTGTCGGGAAGCGGACGCTTCGGGAAGCTCTCCCATGTTTTGCGCCCCATGACCACCGCGTGGCCGGTGGTGGTTTCGCGGAAAAATTTCATATCCTCGGGCAGGCGCGCCAGCAGGCCGCCTTCCCTTCCTATCGCCCAGTCGTTGTCCGCAGCAAGTATCAATTTCATAATGCCGCTCCTTTCATGCATGAGATATTTCGGGGAACATCAGCCGTCCGCGCTCTATGCGCGAAAGGTCGTCCCCCATGATGAACAATGTTGTGTCGTCCTCTTTGTGCTCCGGGCAGGTCAGCCCGTCAATGTCCGCGGGGGTGTAGCGGTACTCGGCGCGCTTCGCCCCGAATGAAGCCGCAAGGCGGTGCGTGTATTCAAAATCGAACCCGAAAACCTCCCGCGTGAGCGAATTAAAGCTCCCGCGGAGGGGATCGTTATCGCGTATATTGCAGTTTATTTCCATGATCACGCCTTGGTTATCTTCGCGAAGTTTGCCATCAGCTTCTTGCTTCCCGCGGTATCGAATGCGATGGTGAGCATGGTATCGTTGCCCATTCGCTTTGCCTCGGTGACGGTGCCCTCGCCGAATACGTTGTGGCGCACGCGGTCACCCGCCGCGAATACCTCTCCGGTGACGTGCGGCGTTGCGGTGACGGGTTTCTTTGCGGTTTCCTCGGCAAGATAGTTGCGCTTCGGGGGCTTTCCGCCGGAGAAGCCCACGGACTTCGGGCGCTCGCCGTGCTTCTCGACAAATTCTTCGGGTATCTCCCGCATGAATGTCGAAAGCTTGTTCGCGGAGGACTTTCCGTACAGCATACGGTACGCGGTGTGCGTTACGAAAAGGCGCTTCTTAGCGCGGGTTATCGCAACGTATGCAAGGCGGCGCTCCTCCTCCATCTCGGCATTGTCGTAAAGGCTCATGTAGCTCGGGAAAATATTATCCTCCGCCGCAACAAGGAACACCGTGTCAAACTCAAGACCCTTTGCGCTGTGCATGGTCATGAGGGATACACGGTCGGTGTCCGTGTCGTAGCTGTCGAGGTCGGAAACCAGCGCCACCTGCTCAAGGAAGTCGGGGAGAGTAGCTTCGGGATTTTCCTCGAGAGTGAGCAGCGCGTTGGATTTCAGCTCGTTTATGTTGTCTATCCTCGGCTCGCCCTCTTCGCCCAGCGCCTTGAGGGACTGGATATATCCGCTCTTCACCGCGACGGCTTCGATAAGCTCGTCAAGGCGGGCATTGTCCGCAAGCTCGTCCAGCTCCTCGAAAAGATTTGCCGCGGCGCGGAGCGCATTCGTCTTGCGGGAGAGGGTTTCGTACTCCGCCGCATTTGCGCAGACCTCGATGGGGCTTATGCCCAGTCCCTCCGCGATGCGTACTATCTCATCCACAGTAGCCGCGCCGATGCCGCGCTTCGGCTCGTTGATTATCCTGCGGAAGCGTATCATATCATACGGGTTATTTATAAGGCAGAGATAGGACATGATGTCCTTTATCTCCTTGCGGTCGTAGAAGCGCAGGCCGCCTACGATTTTATAGGGTATTCCCGAGCGGGCAAGCGCATTCTCAAAGCTGCGGGAAATCGCGTTATTTCTGTACAGAAGCGCGAAATCCGAGTATTTCTTTCCGTCCTTGACGCCCTCGAGAATGGTGTCCGCGACCGCTTTTGCCTCCATTGCTTCGCTGGGGTAGAGGTTTATCTGAATTTTGTCGCCCTCGCCGAGGTCGCTCCAGAGGTGCTTGTCCTTGCGGCGACTGTTGTTCTTTATGACGGCGTTTGCGGCTTCGAGGATGGTTTCGGTGGAGCGGTAATTCTGCTCCAGCCTTATAACGGCGCAGTCCTTATACTGCTTCTCGAAATCGAGGATGTTTTCTATCGTCGCGCCGCGGAAGCGGTATATCGACTGGTCGTCGTCGCCGACAACGCAGAGGTTTCCGCTGTTCCCCGCAAGCAGGGAAACAAGACGGTACTGTGCAACGTTGGTGTCCTGATACTCGTCCACCATGATGTACTTGTAAAGGTTTCTGTAATGCTCCAGCACCTCGGGGTTATCCTCGAAAAGCTTAACGGTAAGGTAGATTATATCGTCGAAATCCAGCGCATTCGCGGCTTTAAGGCTCGCCTGATACTCCGCATAGACCTGCGCGGTCTTTATTGCGGTTATTTCTGCGGATTCGTGGGCGTTTACGGCGTATTCCTGCGGGGACATCATCTTGTCCTTGCAGCGGGAAATTGCATTCTTGAACATCTTCGGGTTCATGACCTTTTCGTCGATGTCCAGCTTTTTCATCGCTTCCTTGATAACGCGCTTGGCGTCATCATCGTCGTAAATGGTGAAGCCGGATTTATAGCCGACGTGCTCTATCTCGCGGTGGAGTATCTTCACGCAGGCGGAATGGAACGTGGAAGCGTTTATCTTCTCAGCTCCCTCGCCTATCATGGAAACCAGTCTTTCCCGCAACTCCCCCGCCGCCTTATTTGTAAAGGTTATGGCGAGGATATTCCACGGACTCACAGGCTCAACGGCTATGATATCCGCAAGGCGCTGCGCATTCTCGGCGTTCTTTTCCATCGACGGAAATTCCGCGAGGAAACGCTCGTCCTCGGCGGAAAGTCCGCGCTCCTCGGTGTCGTGGTATGCGTTGCCGAATTTCATCATATTCGCGATGCGGTTGACGAGGACAGTCGTCTTGCCGCTGCCCGCGCCTGCGATGATGAGCACGGAACCCTTTACCTTGAAAACCGCCTTGCGCTGCATATCGTTCATGCGCGAGAAAAAGCTTTCAAGCGCCTGCTTTTTAAGTTCAGTGTAGCTCATAAATTACCTTCCTTAAAGACTGCTTACGGGGGGAAAACACTGTTCTCCCCCCAAAAGCAATGAGTTTATCGTGAATTATTCCGCGCTGTTTGCCGCCGCAGAGTTATAGTTGTTCGCCGTTGTGTTTCTTGTGGAAGTGGTGTAGTCCGTGCTGCCGAGGGCCATGAACGGATTTACCTCCGTGCCTATCGCCTGCGGAAGAACGCCGTTCCAGTTGGAAACCTTGAGGTACTCAATGTAGTTCGGGCTCTTTTCAAGCTGCTCCTGCACCGCCCTGATGGCGTAAGCCTCGGCGTCAGCCTTTATTTTCTGGGAGTCAGCCTCCGCCTGCGCGGCGATTACCTGCTGCCTTGCTTCCTCTTCCTTTTCGACGGTCTTGTTCTGCATTTTCAGCGCGTCCTGTGCGGCGATGACCTTCGCCTGAATGGACTGCTCGAACGCGTCCTCAAACGCGAGGTTTTCGATGGCAAACGCAGTAACAATTATGCCCTGCGGCTCGAGAGTACTCTTGAGGGACTGGTAGATGGCGTTCTGAACATCCGAACGGTTCTGTACGAGATCCTCCGCCTTTACCTTGCCTATCTCATCCTTGGATATCTTCGCTACGTTCGGCACCAGCAGCTTTGTTTCAACGTTGCTTATGCCTATAGTGCGTATTATCTCGGGGAGCTTGGTGCCGTCGTAGTAATAATTAAGCTTCAGCCCGAGGTTGTCTACGGTCTGCGTGTCGCTGGTGTATGCGTCGGTCTGGACGGAGTATATCTGCTCGCGGGTGTCCACCTGTTCTATTTCCTCAACGAATGGGACATGGAAGTTAAGTCCCGCGGACATATTGCTCTCAACGATCTTTCCGAACTGATACTTAACGCCGATGAAGCCCTCGTTCACCACCGTAAAGCAGTTGAACAGAACCACCAGCACCAACACAACTATAATGCCGATAACTATCCAGAAGCCTATCTTTTTGCCGCTCTTTTCGGAGCCGCTGTCTGTCGAAAACTGATTTATAGCCATATTATCTCCTTAACACAACGAACGCTCAAGCTTGTTAAAAAAGCGTCCTTGCCCGCGTAAGCGGGCTTTTGAAATCCGTTTTTTGCCACGGGTCTCCCGGGGCAAAAAACACTTCTATCCGCGCAAGTGTGCGAACTGTCGGCGTAGCCGACAGTGAGTGCGCGTAGCGCGGATGTCCCCTGTCGGAAAAGTCGTAAGACTTTTTCGACAGAGTCCGTCAGTTCTTGCTTCCCGCTGCAACAAGCTCGGAATACTTATCCTCCGCCTTGATGTTCGGGGTGATCACATCGCGCCTGCTTATGCCCGCGCGCTCGAAAGCCTGCGTAAGCATGAGCTTTATTCTGTTGACCTGGTTAACCTCGGAAGCGCCGGGATCGAAGTCCACCGCAACGATGTTGCTCTCGGGGTGCTGTCTGCGAAGCTCGCCGATAACTCCCTTGCCGGTCACATGGTTCGGCAGGCAGGCAAACGGCTGCATACAAACGATGTTCGGTACGCCCTCGTCGATGAGCTCCAGCATTTCCGCCGAAAGGAACCAGCCCTCGCCCGCGATGTTTCCGGGGGAAACGATGGGCTTGACGGACTCGCGCATCTCGAAGATATCCCCGGGGCAGCCGAATTTCGTGCCCTTTACCGCCTTGCGGTAGCTGCGCTCCATGAAGCGAATAGCCTTTATCGCCGCGTTCTCCGCGAACTTCTTTGTAGCGGGGAGATACAGCAGCTCGCGCTTGGTAACGCCGTGGGAACAGATATAGTAGAAGAATCCCATCAGGTCGGGAACGACTACCTCGCAGCCCTCGCTTTCAAGCAGACCGATTATGTCGTTGTTCGCAACGGGGTGGAACTTTACAAGTATCTCGCCGACAAGACCAACACGTGGCTTCTTTATATCCAGTACGGGGAACTCCGAGAAGTCCTTTACGATGTTCTTTACGTTGTTGTTGAAGCGCTTCATCGACAGGAATTTCAGCTCGTCCCGCAGGAACAGGCGCCACTTTTCATACAGCGCGTTCGCGCTTCCCTTTGTCACCTCGTACGGGCGCACCTTGTACAGGCAGCGGGAGAGCACGTCGCCGTAAACTATGCCCATAAACGCCCTTACCGCCATCGGTATCGTAAGGCTGAAGCCGCTCTGCTTTTCAAGCCCGACAACGTTCAGCGATATCAGCGGGACTTTCTCGAAGCCCGCGTCCTTCAGCGCTTTCTTGAGCATGCCGACATAGTTCGTCGCACGGCAGGCGCCGCCGGTCTGGGTTATCATAACGGAGGTATTGTTGAGGTCGTACTTTCCGCTGTTGAGCGCGTGGATAAGCTGTCCCACGATAAGTATGGAAGGATAGCACGCGTCGTTGTTTACATATTTCAGACCCTCGTCGACCACCGCCTTGGAGCAGTCGGTGAGTATCTCTACATTGTATCCCGAATGTCTGAACGCCGCTTCGAGCATATCGAAATGTATCGGCGCCATCTGCGGGCAGAGTATCGTGTGGGTCTTGCGCATTTCCTTGGTGAATTCGGGCTGGCGGATATAGCCGAGGTGACCCTTAACGGGCTTGTAGTGGTGTCTTGCCCTTTCGTCCACGACGGAAATAAGGGAGCGCAGGCGTATTCTCGCCGCGCCGAGGTTGTTTACCTCGTCTATTTTAAGGCAGGTGTAAAGCTTGCCGAAGCTGCGCAGTATCTCCTGAACCTCGTCTGTGGTTATCGCGTCAAGGCCGCAGCCGAAAGAATTAAGCTGAACAAGCTCAAGGCAGTCGTGGTTTCCGACAACGTGAGCCGCCGCGTACAATCTCGTGTGATATGTCCACTGGTCGACAACACGGATAGGTCTTACGACCTTTTCCATGTGGGCTACGCTGTCCTCGGTGAGCACCGCGAAGCCGTATCCCGATATCATCTCGGGCAGGCCGTGGTTTATCTCCGGGTCAATGTGGTAGGGGCGTCCCGCGAGGACAATTCCGCGCTTGCCGTTTTCCTCGAGAAACTTCACAGTTTCCTCGCCCTTGCGGCGCATTTCGTCCTTGAACGTCCTGTCCTCTTCGTATGCCTTTTCGAGGGCGGAAACTACCTCTTCCTTGGTTATGTGCAGGTCGGGGAGATCCTTTGTGAATTCCTCGTAAAGGCGCTCGCCCATGCGCTTCTGATTGAATATCGGCAGGAACGGATTCATGAACTTGACGTCCCTGCGCAGTTCCGGCACGGAGTTCTTTATTACCTCGGAATATGTAGCGACAACGGGACAGTTGTAGTGGTTGTCGCCGCCGTTGTCGTCGCCCATTTCATAGGGCATGGATGGGTAGAATATCAGCTTAACGCCGCCGTCTATCAGCGCCTGTATATGTCCGTGTGCAAGCTTTGCGGGATAGCAGACCGACTCGGAGGGCATTGTTTCGATACCCTTGTCGTATATCGCGCGGGAGGACTTGGGGGAAAGCTTTACGCTGAACCCTAACTCCGTGAAAAGCTTGTGCCAGAACGGATAGTTCTCATACATACCGAGAACGCGGGGAAGCCCGATAACGCCGCGCTTTGCGGTGGCCTCGGGCAGGCATTCGCGGTTGAAAAGCAGCTTGTACTTGTATTCATAAAGGTTGGGCATCTTATCCGCGGTGGAAACATTGCCCGCGCCGCGCTCGCAGCGGTTGTTACTTATGTATCTCTTTCCGTCGGGGAATTTCGTGATGGTGAGCAGGCAGTTGTTGCTGCACTTTCCGCAGCGGGCGGTGGTCTTTTCGACCTTGAAGTTCTCCAGCGCAGCCGCGTCGGAGAGAGTCGTGCCCTTGCCGTCGTCACGCTCCATAGCGACCAGTGCGCTTCCGTATGCGCCCATAAGTCCCGCCTTGTCGGGGCGGATAACGTCCTTGCCGCAGATAAGCTCGAACGCGCGCAGAACACTGTCGTTCATGAATGTGCCGCCCTGCACGATGATCTTATCGCCCATATCAGAGGTGTCGCGCAGCTTTATTACCTTGAACAGCGCGTTCTTAACAACAGAATAGGACAGACCCGCAGAGATATCCGCAACGGTCGCACCCTCTTTCTGCGCCTGCTTTACGCGGGAGTTCATGAAAACGGTGCAGCGTGAGCCGAGGTCGACGGGGTTCTCCGCCGTAAGTCCGAGCTTCGCGAATTCCGCGGAGGTCATACCGAGCGCCACTGCAAAGTTCTCGATGAACGAGCCGCAGCCGCTGGAGCAGGCTTCGTTAAGCAGAATGCTCTCTATCTCGCCGTTGCGGACGCGCATACATTTCATGTCCTGTCCGCCGATGTCGAGGATGAACTCCGCCCCGGGAAGCACCTTGTCCGCCGCCTTGTAGTGCGCCATGGTTTCTATCTCGCCGTAATCCGCGCCGAGCGCCGCCTTGATGAGATGCTCGCCGTATCCCGTGGTACATACCTTTGCGATGTACGCTTCCTTCGGCATGAGGGAATACAGCTCCTTAAGAATGCCGATTACGGACTTCAGTGGGTCGCCGCCGTTGCCGCTGTAGTGAGAATATACTATCGCGGCGTTGGAGTCGATGAGCGTTGCCTTTGTGGTGGTGGAACCTGCGTCTATGCCGAGGTAGCAGGCACCCTTTGTTTCGGAAAGCTCCGCCGTGGGGATTATAGCCCTTGCGTGGCGGTCGTGGAACTCCTTTAACTCCTGCTCGTTCTTGAACAGGGGCGCAAGGCGCTCTACCTCGCGGAGCTGATTGCCGCCGAGGGAATTTGCTTTCTTTACAAGTGCATCAATGCTGACCTCCGCGCTCTCGTCGGAAAACGCGCAGCCCATAGCTACGAAAAGGTTCGCATTTTCGGGGAAGATTATATGCTCGGGGGTGAGTCCCAGCGTTTCGATAAAGCGCTGGCGCAGCTCCGAGAGATAATGCAGCGGGCCGCCGAGGAACGCGACGTTGCCCCTGATGGGCTTGCCGCAGGCAAGGCCGCTTATCGTCTGATTTACCACAGACTGGAATACGGAAGCGGCTACGTCGCTTCTCTTCGCACCGTCGTTGAGCAGCGGCTGAATGTCGCTCTTCGCGAAAACGCCGCAGCGGGACGCGATGGGGTATATCGTCGTGTGCTCCTTGGAGAGCTCGTTAAGTCCGCCGATATCTGTGTTCAGCAGCGCCGCCATCTGGTCGATGAACGCGCCGGTGCCGCCGGCGCAGCTTCCGTTCATACGCTGCTCCAGCCCGCCGGTAAGGTAAGTTATCTTCGCGTCCTCGCCGCCGAGCTCGATGGCTACGTCGGTCTGCGGGATAAGCCTGCGGATGGCGTTGGTGCCCGCCGCAACTTCCTGCACGAACGGAATGTCAAGCCACTTGGAAACGGAGATACCGCCCGAGCCCGTGACCGCTATGTAAACGCTCTCGCCGCCGAATTTCTCGCCGACACCCGAAATTATGTCCGCAACTGTCTTTCTTATATCGGAAAAATGGCGCTTGTACTGACTGTAAAGCAGCTCGTCGTTCTCGCCGAGAACGGCTGCCTTTACGGTAGTTGAGCCTATATCAAGCCCGACACGCTTCAAAAAATCAGATCCTTTCCACTTGAAAACGGCTTATGCCGCGTATCATCAAAACTATATCAAATCAAAATTATTATAACACATCTGTGATGAAAATTCAACCGTCAATTATACCGAATTTTCTGTCTAAGGCAATACCGCATAATTATTGTCGTGCGATTGCGCCGTCAGTTTTGCCAATATTGCGCTTCGCTTATTGGCAAAACTCGATTTTTCGTCAGATTGTACAATGAGGAGTTGTTGACGGAAGCGATAGCGTATTCAAGTCAACAACTAGCGACGCAAGGCTGGTCTGTCGGTCAGCCCCCTCTGTCGCTTCGCGACACCTCCCCCATGGGGAGATCACGCCTTGCTAGGACGAATTGTGCAAGATGCAGGTTTGGCGCAACACGGAACAAATCCGTTGAATAATTATGTGATTTTTTGCGCCAAACTAGAAAGATGCAAGCAAGCGTGCGGCAAAGGCGTTAGCCGGTAATTGTGCGGTGTTGACTTAAATTACAGCAAACTCCCCGCGGAGGCGGGGAGAAACGCCGTGTGTTTTATTCCAGCTCAAACGCGCCGGTATAGAGCCTGTAATACTGACCCTTTTCGGCGATGAGCTTTTCATGGCTGCCGCGCTCGATTATTCTGCCGTGGTCAAGCACCATGATAACATCCGAGTTCTTTACGGTGGACAACCTGTGGGCGATAACGAATACCGTTCTGCCCTGCATCAGCGCGTCCATGCCCGCCTGAACTATCGCCTCTGTGCGGGTATCTATTGAGGAAGTAGCCTCGTCGAGGATCATAACGGGCGGGTCCGCAACCGCCGCCCTCGCGATGGAGATAAGCTGGCGCTGACCCTGCGAGAGGCCGCTGCCGTCGCCCTTGAGCACCGTGTTGTACCCCTCGGGGAGCATTCTGATAAATCCGTCCGCGTTGGCGAGCTTTGCCGCCTTTATGCAATCCTCGTCGGTGGCGTCGGGTTTGCCGTAGCGGAGGTTATCCATAACGGTTCCCGTAAACAGGTTTACATCCTGAAGCACCACGCCCAGCGAGCGGCGGAGATCCGCTTTCTTTATCTTGTTGATGTTTATGCCGTCGTAGCGAATCTTTCCGTCTGCGATGTCGTAGAAGCGGTTGATAAGGTTCGTGATGGTGGTCTTGCCCGCGCCTGTCGCGCCGACAAACGCAACCTTCTGACCCGGCTCCGCGTATATCTTGATGTTATGGAGCACTATCTTCCCGGGGACGTATCCGAAATCCACATCGTCGAGTACGATATCGCCCTTTAACTCGGTGTAGGTGACGGTGCCGTCGCCGTGGGGGTGCTTCCATGCCCAGATGCCGGTGCGCCCGGAAGCTTCGCAGAGCTCGCCGTTTTCGCCGCGCTTTGCGTTTACAAGCGTTACATATCCGTCGTCGCTCTCGGATTTTTCGTCAAGCAGGGTGAAAATTCTCTGTGCGCCCGCCATCGCCATTGCGACGGAGTTGAGCTGCTGGGATACCTGCCCGATGGGGCCGATGAAGCTCCTCGAAAGCTGTAAGAAAGAAGCGATGCCGCCGAGGGTAAGCACTCCGACGGAGAAGCACGCGACATTCGGCGCGCCGTTTATCGCAAGAACGCCGCCTATTATCGCGATAACAACATACAGGAAGTAACCCATGGCATTATTGATAGGCATTAGGATATTCGCGTAGGCGTTTGCCTTGAAGGTGTTTTCGCAGAGGTCGGCGTTCTTTCCGTTGAACGCTTCCTTTGCCTTTTCCTCATGGCAGAATACCTTTACGACCTTCTGACCGTTAATCATTTCCTCGATGTAGCCGTTAACGTCGCCGAGGGACTGCTGCTGCTGCATGAAGTACTTTCCGCTCTTGCCCGCTACCTTTCCCGTAACGAAGAACATCAGCGCGAGGAAAGCGACCACCACCAGCGTCAGCCATATTGAAAGGCTGAGCATGGAGCAGAACACCATAACTATCGTTATCAGCGAGGAAACCACCTGCGGTATCGTCTGGGATATCATCTGGCGCAGGGCGTCGGTATCGTTGGTGTAGTAGCTCATTACGTCGCCGTGGGTGTGGGTGTCGAAATAGCTTATGGGAAGCGTCTGCATATGCGAGAACATTTCATCGCGGATGTTTTTCAGCATTCCCTGTGAAACGTTCGCCATAAGGCGGTTGTAAACCAGCGTGCAGATTATGCCCGCGATGAACAGCGCCGCCATTCCGCCGAGGGCGGTTATCAATCCCGAGAAATCGGGGTTATCCACGCCGACCAGCGGCAGGATGTAGCTGTCTATCAGCGTCTTTATGAACAGCGAGGAAGCCACGCTCGCGATACTGCTGACGATAATGCTGATGATGACCAGCACCATCTGCCCCCTGAACGGCTTCATATAACCCAAAAGGCGCTTGATGACGTTTTTATCTATACTCATGCCGCCGTTTTTCGGCATTCCGCCCTTGGGAGGCATTTTCATGTTCTTATTTTCACTCATCCTCGCCCGCCCCCTTTGTCTGAGAATCATATACCTCGCGGTAGATTTCGCTGCGGGCATAAAGCTCGTCGTGCGTGCCCGCGTCGCTTATCGCACCGTTGTCCATAACGACGATAAGGTCCGCGTCGCTTACCGAGGATATTCTCTGCGCTATGATTATCTTTGTGGTATCTGGTATCTCCTCGGCAAAAGCCTTTCTTATCATGGCGTCGGTCTTGGTATCCACCGCGCTGGTGGAGTCGTCAAGAATAAGGATCTTCGGCTTTTTCAGTAGCGCTCTCGCAATACAGAGCCGCTGCTTCTGACCGCCGGAAACGTTGGAGCCGCCCTGTTCGATGTAGGTGTCGTATTTATCGGGGAATGTCTGTATGAACTCATCCGCGCACGCCTGCTTGCAAACTCTCTCAATATCCTCGTCGGTGGCGTTTTCGTCGCCCCAGCGGAGGTTTTCCTTAATTGTTCCCGAGAACAGGACGTTTTTCTGAAGCACCATTGCAACGTTGTTTCGCAGCGCGTCGAGGTTATAATCGCGGACATCAACGCCGCCGACCACAACTTCGCCCTCCGTTGCGTCGTAAAGGCGCGGTATCATCTGCACCAGCGTGGATTTGGACGAACCCGTGCCGCCAATAACGCCCACGGTCTGACCCGACTTGATTTTAAGGCTGATATGGCGCAGGGCTTCGTTTTCCGCCTTGTCGGAATATTTGAAGGATACGTTTCTGAATTCGATGGAGCCGTCCCTGACATCGGTGATGTTCTTTTCGCCGTCGACGATGTCGCTCTTTTCATCGAGAACTTCCGCGATACGCTCGCCGCTTGCCTTGGACATGGTGAGCATTACGAATATCATCGAAAGCATCATAAGGCTCATGAGTATCTGCATGGCATAGGTGAACATAGACATCAGCTCGCCGGTCGTAAGACCGTTGCCGGGGATATTTCCGCCCGCAACGATGCTGTTTGCGCCGAGCCACGAAATGAGAAGAACGCAGGCGTATACAGAAATCTGCATTGCAGGGGCGTTGAACGCCACCGTCTTTTCCGCCTTGGTGAAATCCTTGTAGATGCTGCTTGAGATCTTGCCGAACTTATCTATCTCATGATCCTCGCGGACGAAGCTCTTTACAACCCTTATGCCGCGCAGGTCCTCTTCAACTACGTTGTTGAGGTGGTCGTAGGTCTTGAACACGCGCTCAAATCTCGGGAACGCCGCCTTCACTATAATAAAGAGAATGATAGCAAGGAAAGGAATTACCGCAATGAATATCGAAGCAAGCTGCGCGTTTATCCTGAACGAGAAAACGAATGCAAAAATCAGCATCGCAGGCGCGCGGAAGGTAATTCTTGTTATCATCTGGAAAGCCATCTGAACGTTTGTAACGTCCGTCGTAAGACGTGTTACAAGGCTCGCGGGGGAGAACTTATCGATGTTCGCAAATGAGAAATGCTGAACGTTATAATACATATCCTGTCTTACATTTCTTGCGAACAGCGAGCTTGCGCGGGAAGCTGTGTATCCCGCCGCAGCGCCGAAGAACAGCGCCGCCGCCGTAAGCACCAGTAATATCGTGCCGTACCTTACGACCTCGTTCATATCGCCGACCGTTATGCCCCTGTCTATGAGGTCCGCCATCGTCAGCGGGATAAGCACCTCAAGAACAGTTTCGCACACAACGAGTATCGGCGTAAGTATCGCGGTGAGCTTTGCATCGCGGATACAGGCTGCCAGTTTCTTAATCATGTGATCCACTCCTTGTTTCGTTTTTTTCTGCGGATTCTATATTGCCGCGAAGCCTGTCAAGATACCCGTTGAGCGTTTCCAGCTCCTCCGTGGTAAATCCCTTTGTAAGCACGGATTCCATCTGTGCCGTGTCCGCGCGGAGCTTTCCCGCCAGCTCTCGGGATTTTTCCGTAAGGACTATTTTTTTCAGCCGTGCGTCATGTGATACGCTCTCGCGGGCGATAACGCCCTTTTTTTCAAGCAGGATAAGCACCTTCGAGGCAGTGGAACGGGTTATGCCGAACTCGTTTTCAAGGTCGCGCTGCATAACATCGCGCCCCGAAAGCTCCGCGTCGCATAGCATCCCGATTATCCATCCGTTGCTGCAGGTCATGTTGTCGACCTCTTTTTTGCCCTCGTAGTTCCTGTCGATGTAGCGCCGCACGGAGTTGTTTATCATCCTAAGCTGTTTGCAGATGTCCCTGTTCTCCATTATATCCCCCATTTCTGAGATTGTCGCATATACTACATTACTTGTCGGATATGCTACATTATAAGGCATATTATATAATTTGTCAAGCGGTTTTTTGTGATAAAATGATGAAAATTAAGTCTTAAAAATATAGAAAATGTCTGCCGGGGCATGAGCACGAAAGTTTCCTCGCAAAAATTTTCAGAGAATAATTGGCAATTCTTTCTGCACGGCGGTTTGTTCACATTTTTTCGTTTGACTATGCAATTTTGTGTTGATTTTTCCCGCATTTTATGTTATACTGAAAAATGTGTAAATGCGGCATAAGCCGCCGAATAACAGGAGGGAGCAGTTTTATGTATAAAATTGTAACTAAAAAAGTCCTCAACCCGACAGTAACGCTGATGGAAGTGGACGCGCCGATGATAGCCGCAAAAGCGGAGCCGGGGCA
>CAKSPC010000009.1 GCA_934481445.1 uncultured Oscillospiraceae bacterium | reverse complement strand
CCGCGAAATGAAAATGTGAGCGTTTTGCGCCAGCAAAACCCGAGGAATGCGAAAACCAATACGCTACGCGGAAATTTCAAAGGTTTTTTGACAAGCTGAAATGGTGCTGCAATTTTTGCAGCACCATTTTGTATATTTTAGTTACTTGAGTATCATCTGATCAATAAGCTCTTTCAGCCTTGCAACGGCGTTTTCGGGGCTGAGCTTCTCGGATATCGTCTTATCACGGGAGGAAAGCTCAAACACGCCTTCTTCAAGGTTTCTCGGGCTTACTACAACTCTCAGCGGAACACCCAGCAGGTCTGCGTCGCTGAACATAACGCCCGCGCGGACATTTCTGTCATCGTAAATTACCTCTGCGCCCGCTGCCTGAAGGTCGTTGTAAAGCTTGTCAGCCGCTGCGCGGACAGCTTCGTCGTCGGAGCGTACCGCACAGATGTGTACTTGCCACGGAGCAATCGCCATCGGCCAGATGGGACCGTATTCATCGTGGTGGGATTCGCATACGGAAGCAGCAAGTCTGCCAACGCCTATGCCGTAGCAGCCCATTATCGGGGTCTGCTCCTTGCCGTCCTTGTCGAGGAATGTCATTCCCATGGTCTTGGTGTACTTCGTGCCGAGCTGGAATATGTTTCCGACTTCAATGCCGCGGGAGATGGTGATAGCCTTTTCGCCGCACTCGGGGCAAACGCCGCCCTCGATTATCTTTGCAAAATCGTGGTACTCTACCTCGCCGACATCGCGGGAGATATCAAGACCCGTGAAGTGGTATTCTTCCTTGTTTGCACCGCAGGAAAGGTTGTTGGTGTTTTCAAGGGACTTGTCGAACAGGACTGTTGCGCCGCCGTTTACGTTGAGGTTAACGGGGCCGATATAGCCTGCGTTAAGTCCGCATTCCTCGGTGATAACGGCAGGGTGGATGTCGCAGCCGAGGTAGTTTGTAAGCTTGGTTTCGTTTACGTCAAGGTCGCCGCGGATGAACAGAACAATATAGCTGTCGTCATGGTTGCGCTGATATACCACCGCCTTGCAGGATTTCTCCGTGGGAGTTTTGAGGAACTCGCAGATATCCTCGATGGTGTGGATATCGGGGGTGTATACCTCGGTGAGCGGCTCGGAAACCGCGTCGCGCTCGTTGGTGATGATGCTTGCGGCAGCTTCCATATTTGCGCGGTAGCCGCAGTGCTTGCATATTGCGATGCTGTCTTCTCCGATGGGGGTGAGCAGCATGAATTCATGCGAAACGCTTCCGCCCATCATGCCGCTGTCGGACTTGACGGAAATTACCTCGGGAACGCCGCAGCGCGCGTAAATGCGCTCGTAAGCCTTGTGGCATCTGTCGTAGTATTCCTCAAGATCCTCCTGAGAGGTGTGGAAAGAGTATGCGTCCTTCATGGTAAATTCGCGAACGCGGATAAGTCCGCCGCGGGGACGTGCTTCGTCGCGGAACTTTGTCTGTATCTGATATATCATGAAGGGGTATTTTGTGTAGCTGTTTGCGTATTCGCGCACGAGCTGAACGGCAGCCTCCTCGTGGGTCATGCCGAGCACCATGGGCTGCTTGTTTCTGTCGGTAAAGCGCAGGAGCTCGCTTCCGATGGACTCATATCTGCCGCTTTCCTGCCAGAGGGTCGCGGGCATAACAACGGGGAACATTACTTCCTGTCCGTCGATGGCGTCCATTTCCTCGCGGATTATCTGTTCGATCTTGCGTGTGATGCGCTTGAGCGGCATGAAGCTGGAGTAAATTCCGTTTGCAACGTACTTGATGTATCCGCCGCGAACCATAAGGGCATGGCTGTCTATCTGACAGTCGGAGGGGCGCTGCTTGAAGCGGTCGCCGACCAGTTTTTCAAGTTTCATTCTGTTCTTTCCTTTCAACGATTTTTCTGATATTCCTGCGGTCAGGGCACAAAAAAGCCCCGAGCCGCGTTATACGGCTCAGGGCGAACGATCATCGTCCGCGGTACCACCTGAATTCGGATAGCTCCGCACTTTGCCGACGGTAAAATCACATCGGCTTTCCCGATAACGGAGGGTGCCGTCGCCGCCTACTTTTGGAAACAAGCGTTCCGGATTCGGGGCGCACTCAAAGATGGGTTCGGCGGCGGATACACCGACGGCTCGCACCAGACGCCGCCTCTCTGAAAGGTTTTCCGTGCCTACTGTTTCTTCTCACAGCTTTACCAACTTATTATATCACGCAATTTTATTTTTGTCAATACCGCTTGTGGGGAATAATTGCAAATAAAAATGCGGGAGGCTGACGCAAAACCTTCAATAATTCGCGTAGCTTATTAGTTTCCGTTAAACCTTTAGTCTTTGCGGATCCACACACGCGGTCAAGGGGTCGCACCCCTTGCAGGTCAAGGTGATCTCCCCATGGGGGAGGTGTCGCGAAGCGACAGAGGGGATTGACCGACAGACCAGAGCCCTTGTCGCCGTCCGCAGACGGCGAAATACTCTTCTAATGGAAATTTATATGCAGTGTAAGCATAATGCTGGTGCGTTTATCCGACTTCCAAGGCGCTAAAGGGGGTGTGGGGGGAAAACAAGAGTTTTCCCCCCACGGTCTATTGTAATTTTCTGCCGTTTAGCATTTCAAACAACCTACAACGGCAGTTTTCATTCCGCCAGCATAGCAGCCTCAGCCGCCGCGCCGTCCTCGTGTACGATGATATAGTAGTATCCGTCGGGGGTTTCGCCGTGAACTCTGCCCGAGAGGGAGATCACCTGATCCTCGTAAAGACGGTCAGTTTCCATGTTGTCAAGGTAGGAAGCGTAGCTGTCAAACTGCGCCTTGAGAGCCTCCTCGTTGCCCGCGGAGGGCTTTGCGATGAGGATCCTGTTGAAGTGAACGCTCATCATATTGTCCGCGAAATAGTAGTCCTCGCAGAGGGAAGTGTCGATGCTGAATGCAAGCTGGACATCCTCCGCGTCGGTCTTGACGCCCATGGCGGGCCACTCTACCGCGTTCATTACGATGTTTGCGTATTCCTCGGCTCTGCCGGAGGTTTCGGAAGATGTGTCGTCTGTGCTGTCCGCGTCCTCGGAAGCGGTATCATCGGAGGAAACCTCGTCGGATGCTGCGTCCCCGGAAGCGGAGTTATCCTCGGAAACAACGGATGAATTTACGTCGGAGCTTTCCGGAGCGGAAGAGCTGTTGCTGTTGTTGGAGCACCCTGTTACCGCAACAGCAAGCGCGGACAGGATAACGGATAATGCTATGATCTTTTTCATTAATTAATCCTCCAGAGCGTTGAGGGCGTCGGCGCAGTCAGAGCCGCTCTTGTTGACGATGAGGTAGTAGTAACCGTCAGCAGTGATTCCGGAAACGGCGCCTGCAATTGTTTCCTCCTGGCTGGGGTAAATGTTCATGGGGTCGGTAACGAACGCCATGTGGTTGTCAAGCGCTGCCTTTACGGTGTCCTCGCTGCCTGCAACGGGCTTGATAACGATGATCTCCTCGCAGTTTGCGCTTGTTGCGGGCAGACCAGCATAGAAGTCCTCTGCGTCCGCAGTGTTGATGCCTGTAAAGCTTTCAATGATTGCAGCGTCGGTGAGGGACTCAAGATCGGGCCATTCGCCAGCGGTCAGGGCAGCTTCTGCGTACTTTGCAGCCTTGCCCTCGGTGGTTTCGCCATTGTTATCATCGGATGTGTCAGAGCTTTCGTCCTCGGATACATCGGAGCTGTCCTCTGCGGGAGTGCTTTCGGACTCGGTGGAGGATACTACATCGGAAGATGCAGAAGAGCTGTCGGAAACGCTGTTGTTATTGTTGGAGCAGCCTGTGAATGCTGCGAGCATGGTCAGTACAACTGCCATTGTGATAAACTTTTTCATAAGTATAGATCCTTTCCTTTTCCTTTGGTTTTATTTTTTATATATCATCCGCGTGTGCGGCTGATGTTATTTTTTATTGAGGTGCTTCAGCAGCGGGGCGGGGAGGGAGTATTTCTCCCGGTCGCGCCACGGGATGTCCTCAAGCGTTATTACCCGCGGGTCATTGAAAACCCTGCGGATGAATTTCTCGTCCATATACTCGGGATTTGGCTTAGGGAAGCCGTTTTCATCGAGAATGGGTCTGCCGTGCTCGTCCACGGCATATACAAATCTTCCCCACCACGGCAGCCACCACAGCCAATCTGCGCCGTCGCGCTGCATTTCGTCGGGGTCGGGGATAGTTCCGCATTCCGAGAGAGTTGCGGGTTTTCCGTAGGTGTAGCCTGTCACCTCGCGGTATTTTTCAAGCTGGGAAGCGTGGGACGGCGGGTCGGTGTAAATATCCTCGCCAACGATATCAAAGGTGTTGGGATGCACCGCCATGCATTTATTCTGCCCGTTCCAGACCCAAATTAAATTAGTGAGTTTGTGGTAATTCATAAAGCGGTCGAAAATTGTGTACCACAGCTTTTTGTATGCTGCGATGCTTTCCTCGCCGCGGTTTCCCCACCAGAACCAGTTTCCGTATGCTTCGTGAAGCGGTCGCCACAGAACAGGGATATCCTCCTTTTCAAACACTTTCAGTGCCTTCGCGACCATGTCTATTTCGCGGTTGATGAAGTCGTTTTCGGGAGTACCCTCGGTTACGGCGCGGATGATGTCGAAGCCTGTTTTGTGGTCGTACTCAGTGGTTTTATAGTAGAACGACGAAAGCTTGTGGATGTCGTTCATGTCATCGGGAGCGTACCAGTGCCAGCACATGGTTAGTATGCCGCCGCAGTTCCTTGCCCATTCGAGGGCGCGGTTGACCTGATCGTATCCGCCGCCGAGTCCGCTAATGCCCATGAAATCATAGCCGCGTATCGCGGGGATCTTTCCGCAGGTGTTGTAGTAAACGAGATCCTCGATCTCGCTTTCAAAAAGGTACTGCTGACCCGAGATGAATTTTTTGCCCTTGCAGGCCTTGAGAAATTCGTAGAGCCGTTTTGTGTTGGGAGAAGCGTTATCGGTGACAAGCCTGTCCGCCGAAATCTCCCTGCTGTCGAGCGCTTTCATCAGCGCGTCAAAATCCGTCCTGTAACCCATTTTATTCCTCCGTAACGCGGCATTGCCACAAACAAAAGTCATTATACAGCATAAATTGCAAAAAATCAAGAGTAGAAACGTGAATTTGTCGCCAAACGAGATGTTTTCGGGTTTTATAACGATATTATACTCATGCAAGCGGTATAATGTGTGTAAATGGTCTGAATATTCTGTGAAAACGGCACAGCCATTTTCTGCAAAAAAACGGCCGCGCAAAAATGCACGACCGTTTCTTCTTTCTTAAAGCTTGACCGGAACGTTGTTATTTCGGTACGGCGAAATTATTCGCCTCTCTGCTTAGCAAAGCACTCGCTGCAAAGAACGGGTCTGTCGCCCTTGGGTTCGAAGGGAACTCTTGCGATACCGCCGCAGTTAGCACAGGTTGCTTCAAAGAATGTTCTTGCGCCTCTGCCTGCGTTCTTCTTTGCGTCGCGGCAAGCCTTGCATCTCTGGGGCTCGTTTACGAAGCCCTTTTCTGCGTAGAATTCCTGCTCACCTGCAGTGAATACGAAATCTGCGCCGCAGTCCTTGCACTTTAAAGTCTTGTCAGTGTACATAGCAATACCTCTTGAAAAAAATTTTTGCCCAGTCGGATTTACACCGACACCTTTGATAAACAACGCTCTGAAATTAAGCTATTGGGTCATGTTTCGGAAAACCGTCTGCGGAGCTTTGCACGCGCCCTCGCTACGGCATTATCCACTGATTTTCGGTCCCCGCCCGTCATCTCTGCGATCTCTGCATACGAAAGCCCCATTATGACGCCTTCAAAACAGCGCCGCTCCATATCTGTAAGTTCCGTTCTCATTCCCTCGCGGAACTCCTCGGTATTTTCGCGGGCGATAACGCGTTCCTCGGGGGTGGGGGAGGAGTCCGCCATATCCAGCAGCACATCTTCATCCGTTATCCGCGCGGCGCGTTTTATCGATCGATCCACAGTATTTTTCATGCGGTTGGCGATGCAGGTCTGTGCAAAAGCGGCAAACGATCCCTTTTCACGGTCGAAGCTACCTATGGCGGAAAGCAGCGCCTGCATCCCATCGGACACAAGCTCCTCATAATCGGCGGAGCCGGAATATCGCCGCGCAATGGAGAACACAAGCTTCATATAGCGCGAGATAAGCTCAGCCGTTTCGCCGTTGTCGCGTGAGCCGCTGAGCAGCTCCTCATCGCTCATCGAAGAAAAATCCGTCATAAACTGTTTACCGATCGTTTGACTGTTAAACTTTTACACTTTAGTTATTATAGCACGTTTCGCATAATTTGTCAATGGAATTTTTGAAATTAACTGAAAAACATCTTTTTTTATGAAATGGGCGTATTGCTTTTATGCAAAACGCCCATTAAAATATTATTTCTCTGTGTATTTTGCTCTGCCGTCCCTGAAGATGTTTCCGCCGACGCAGTCGATGGCAACTATCAGGGGAAACTTCTCGAATTTAAGGCGCTTTACGCTCTCGCAGCCGAGATCCTCGAATGCGATCACTTCGCATTCCGTGATGCATTTGCAGGCAAGCGCGCCTGCTCCGCCGATGGCGCAGAAGTATACGGCGCCATTTCTTTCGATTGCGTCGCAGACCGCCTGAGAGCGCTCTCCCTTGCCTATCATGGCGGAAAGTCCCATGTCCAGCATATCGGGGGAGTAAACGTCCATTCTGCCGGAGGTGGTCGGTCCGCAGGAGCCGATGACCATTCCGTCCTTTGCGGCGGTGGGACCTGCGTAGTATATTGCTGCGCCGTCAAGCTGATAGGGAAGCGGTTCGCCCTTTGCGATAAGTTCCTTTATGCGCTTGTGCGCCGCGTCGCGGGAGGTATACACTATGCCCGAAAGGAGCACCTTGTCGCTCGCGCGGAGAGTTTTTGCCTTTTCCTTTAATTCGTTCGTGTTAAGCTCTGTCATTTGTGTATCTCTTACCTTATTATATTAGGACTTAGAAACCGCTGAAGCCGCCGAATGCGTCGGAACTCATGTCGTCGTCATCGGAGCTCTCGCTGCTCTCGCCGCTGCCGAAGTTCCAGATAGAAGCGTCGTCTGCGGAGGGCGCTTCGGGGTCTTTTACCGTCTCGGGAACGGGCTCGGGGTCAGCAGAGGGAGTTTCCGCAGCAGCTGTGGAAACGTCGTCGCCGAAGTTACCTGCCTTCTCCATTGCTTCAAGCTGCGCCTGAAGATCCGCCCACGGGTCGCCCATGTCGAGCTTCGCGGCGGGCTGCTCTGCGGCGGGTTCTTCCTCCTCGTTGCTGTCAGCGGAGCCGCCGAGCATTCCGAGGCTTGCTTCCGCATCGCGTAGAGCCTTCATCAGTTCATCCTCGTCGGAAAGCTTGTTCGGATCTGCATCCATATCGAAATCTTCCATGCTGTCAGGGGCGGAGGGCTTTACGGCAAACTGCTCTTCTGCCTTCTTTACCGCGTCGATCACGGAAGTGTCTACATCGTTTGTAAGATTGTTGCTGGTCATCGTCTGCGCGATGAGATCGTTTGCAAAATTATGGTCAAAGGAAGCAACGGAGCTGTCGGAGTTGTCGAGGGGGGAGATCTCGCTCACCATTTCATCCTCATGCTGCGGCTCTTCCTCTCCGGCAGGCTCTTCTGTGTCGAAAAGACCGCCGAAAAGATCGTCGGGGGTGTTGGGATTTACCAGCGGGACAGGCTGTTTCTCTGCCTTTTCAGTGTTCGCGATGGTCTGTGCGATCTCGTTTCCGCCCCAGTCGCCATCGAATGCGTCCTCAAGAAGCTCTCCGGGCTCTTCATCTGCCGCGGGTTCTTCTGCGGAAACTTCCCCGGGCACTTCTTCGGGGATCTCAGCGGGTGCTGCGGGCTCTTCCTCGGGCATTGCGGGTTCGGTAGCGGCAGCGGATTCCTCGAAAGCGGCTGTAACTGCCTCGAAATCGGGGACAGCTATCTTTGCGGGGGCGATCTTTGTGCCGAGAAGTGCGGACGCGGATTCTCCGATCGCGGAGTACAGCGCGTTCATTTCCTCTGCCTTTTCACGGAACATATTCATAAAGCCTTCGAGTTTCTCGTCAGCTTCGGCGCGGCGCGTTTCGGCATCGGAAACGATGTTCTCAGCGGTGCGCTTTGCGGACTCGATTATCTCTCTGGCGTCCTGAGTTGCCTTTTCTATAACTTCGTTGTAAGCCTGCTTCGCCTCTTCGTTGACGCCCTTGCCCGATTTGAGCATATCGGTCATCTTCTGCTTTTCGGCATTGAGCTTGTTCTTGAGATCGTCGACCTGCTCCTGGAGCACATCGGCGTTGCGGCGCTCGGTGTTGAGCTTCAGCTCAAGCTCCGCAGCCTTTTCTTCGCCCTGCTTCACTGCTGCCTGAACGCGCTCGTCCGCGGATTCCGCCGCTTTTACGGCTTCTTCCGTCTTGGCGTCGTTGGCTTTCTTTTCCGCCTCGATCTCCTGCATTTTTTTCCGAAGATTGCTTATGTATTCATTGACCTCGTTTTTATCAAACCCCATGGGTCGTGTGCTGAATCCGCCGTCGCCGACTGCCATAATAATGATCCTCCTGAAAAATAGAATTGAAAAACAACATAAATGTCTGATACAATTATAGCACAAATACCTTTAATATACAAGTGCTTTAGCAAATTTTATAAATATGTAGATTTTACCGCGTATTTTTTGTGAGATTATCCAAAAGAAAAAGATTTTTTTTGTGATAATCAGAGATTTTGCCGCTGCGGTTTGTTTAAATTGAGAAATACGGTTGTAATCATACGGCAAAATGTGTATAATAGTTATGGGGTGGAGTGGGACCTTTATTTTGCCCATCATTCTGACTAAGGAAGGATTTGACGCTATGACAGATAAGACAATGACTTTTTCGGTGCACGAGGACAGAGAAAACGAAATGAAAGAGATCCTTACCACGGTATATGACGCGCTGAAGCAGAAGGGTTACAATCCCATAAATCAGCTTGTCGGCTATATTCTTTCGGAGGATCCTACATATATCACGACTTTCAACAATGCGCGCGGGCTTATCCGCCATATTGACCGGGACGAGCTTCTGCAGGTGCTGGTGAAGTCGTATCTCTCCAACTGACCGCCGAATATAATGAAATATTCATGCGCCTTAATAATGCTTTAAGGCGCATATTTTTCGCAACTGTGCAGAAAACAAGGCATTTTTGACTGCTTATTATATTGATTTATGAGATTTTAGTTAAAAATGTACAAAAATTTTATTAAGTGCATTCAATAATCAATGCTTTTTAATCATTGACAGATTTTGAATTAAAGGTTATTATATTATTGCAAAGAAAATTATCATTCGATAATTTCTGCAACTCAAACAGCATTGAAAAAATGCGGTGCTCTGCGGTAAATCACGGTTTTGTAAGAACTTTTCCGCAGGCAGTGGTTAGGAAAGGAAGAAACTAAAATGAAAAATGTTTGGACTAAGGTTGCAGCGGTTTCCCTCGCTGCGGCAATGGCAGTTCCCTTCTCGGGCTGCTCTAACAACACAGCTTCCAACAGTAACAGCACAGCTTCCGAAGGCAACAGCACAGACGGCACAGCTACAGGCGGCAAGCTGGTTATCGGCGGTATCGGCCCGATCACAGGCGCTGCAGCTGTTTACGGTAACGCAGTTAAGAACGGCGCTCAGCTCGCAGTAAATGAGATAAATGCAGCAGGCGGCGTAAACGGCATGACACTGGAACTCAACTTCCAGGATGACGAGCACGACGCTGAAAAGTCTGTAAACGCATACAACACCCTGAAGGACGCAGGCATGAAGCTCCTCGTTGGTACAGTTACATCCGCTCCCTGCATCGCAGTAAGCGCTGAAGCTGCAAAGGACAATATGTTCCTGCTGACACCTTCCGGTTCCGCTATCGACGCTATCACAGCAGGCGACAACTGCTTCCGCGTATGCTTCACTGATCCCGGTCAGGGTAAGATCGCTGCCGATTACATTGTTGACAACAACCTTGGCACAAAGGTCGGCATCATCTACGACAGCTCCGATGTTTACTCCTCCGGTATCCTCGACGGCTTCAGAGCAGAAGCTGCAGAAAAGGGTCTTGAGATCGCAGACGTTGAAGCTTTCACAGCAGACGCAAAGACTGACTTCTCCGTACAGATCCAGAAGGTAATGGACAGCGGCGCTGACCTCCTGTTCCTGCCTATCTACTATCAGGAAGCTTCCCTGATCCTCCAGCAGGCTCAGTCCCTCGGTCTGACCATCCCCGTACTCGGCGGCGACGGCCTTGACGGTCTTATCGACCAGCTCGGCGATAAGGTTGATATTGCTGACGGCGTTATGGTTATGACTCCTTTCGCTGCCTCTTCCCCCGAGCCCAAGTCTGCTGCTTTTACAGCTGCTTACGAGGAAATGACAAACGGCGAAGTCCCGATCCAGTTTGCTGCTGATGCTTACGACGCGGTTTACGCCATCAAGATGGCTCTCGAAAAGGCAGGCGTTGACGACGCTTCCATGAGTGCTTCCGATATCTGCGACAAGGTAAAGGTTGCTATGACAGAGATCACCCTCGAGGGTATCACAGGTACAACAACCTGGACCGCCGATGGCGAGCCCACAAAGGCTCCCCAGGTTATGAAGATCGTTGTTAATGACGGCGTAGGCTCTTACGAGGCTATGTAATCTTCCGAAAGGCTCCTGATCAACAAATTCCAGACCCGTATGTATGGTTCCGCGTTTTTGCGCGGGACTGTACGGGTCTTATTTGTGTAATATGGGATAAATTTTTTACGGCAATATCTACTGCCGTAAATTAAAGCAAATTCCACGGAGAGTTTGTTTTAATATGCGGCAGAATTTTCAACCCGAAAGGAGAGAGCTCTATGATGAGCTTCGTATCTTACCTTGTCAACGGAATAAGCCTCGGTAGTATCTATGCACTGATAGCACTGGGATACACGATGGTTTACGGCATTGCAAAAATGCTTAACTTTGCCCACGGTGATATCATCATGGTTGGCGGATTTACGGTTTTCACCGCAATGTCCACTGCATGGTGCCCCGTGTGGCTCTCTGTTGTCATCGGAATAGTCGTTTGCACTGTGCTCGGCGTGGTTATTGAAAAGGTAGCGTACAAGCCACTCAGAAACGCGCCTCCTCTTGCGGTGCTTATTACCGCCATTGGCGTAAGCTACCTGTTACAGAACCTTGCGCTGCTGATATTCGGCTCTGCTGCGCGGAATTTCACGTCCGTTGCTGCCGGTGCTCCTCCTTTCCTCACAATTTTCGACGACGGACGAGCTCCCCGGTTCTTCACGGCGGCTCCCGCCGACGCGGCAAAGCCCGCTATGACGATATCCATGGAAACATTCCTCTCCATCGTGGTATCGGTAGTTATCATGGTAGCGCTGACGCTGTTCATAAACAAGACTAAGGCAGGCAAGGCTATGCTGGCGGTATCCGAGGATAAGGGCGCTGCTCAGCTCATGGGCATAAACGTAAACGGCACCATCTCGCTTACATTTGCGATAGGCTCCGCACTTGCGGCGGTCGCAAGCGTTCTGATGTGCTCCAGCTACCCGCAGATCAGCCCGTACACCGGCTCCATGCCCGGCATCAAGGCGTTCGTTGCAGCCGTATTCGGCGGCATCGGAAGCATTCCCGGCGCAATGATCGGCGGCGTTCTTCTCGGCGTTATCGAGCAGCTTTCCAAGGCTTACATATCCTCGCAGCTTTCCGACGCGATAGTTTTCCTCGTGCTGATAATCGTGCTCGTGGTAAGACCCACGGGTATCCTCGGCAAGAAGATAAACGAAAAGGTTTAAGGGGGGATTCGCATGAGAAAAGTAACAAGAAGCAACCTTATAACCTTTGGCATGACCCTCGCATTCTTCGTTGTTTTCGGCATTCTTTCCGTAACGGGAGTGCTCGGCAGCCAGCTTTCGGGTCTGCTTATCCCCATAGGAATTTACATTATCCTGTCCATTTCGCTTAACCTTACGGTTGGCATTCTCGGTGAGCTTTCGCTGGGTCATGCGGGCTTTATGTGTGTGGGCGCGTATGTCGGCGGAATGTTCTCGATCATCACACAGGATACTATTCAGCCGTCATGGCTTCGCATGATAATCGCGCTGCTGATAGGCGGCGTTGCGGCGGCGATATTCGGCGTGCTCATCGGCATCCCCGTTCTCCGTCTGCGCGGCGACTATCTCGCGATCGTTACCCTCGGTTTCGGCGAGATTATCAAGGCGCTTGCAAACAACATCTATGTTGCGATGGACAAGGACGGACTGCACTTCGGATTTGCGGCTTCCATAACCGATATCGACGCGGCTACCAAGGTGGACGTTACACAGGGTCCGCTCGGCATGAAAGCGCCGCAGGACACCAACCTCCTGCTGGTCGTAATAGTTCTGCTGGTGTGCCTCGTTATACTTATGAACTTTATTGATTCCCGCACGGGACGTGCCTGCATGGCGATACGTGACAACTATATCGCGGCGCAGTCCGTGGGCATAAACGTGACAAAGTACAGACTTATCGCATTCGTTGTTTCTGCGGCTATCGCAGGCGTTGCGGGCGTGCTTTATTCCCACTCGATAACCTCGCTGGTTTCCAAGAAGTTCGACTATAACCTTTCGATTCTGATACTTGTTTTCGTTGTCCTCGGCGGACTGGGAAGCCTGCGCGGATCGGTCATTGCGACCATCGTGCTGTATGCCCTGCCGGAGATATTCCGCGAGCTCGGCGATTACAGAATGCTTATCTACGCGATAGTTCTTATCCTTATGATGATCTTCAACAACGCGCCTGCATTCATCATGCTGCGCGAAAGGATCGGCGCTTCCGCCCCTGTTCAGAAGATAAAGAATATATTCGTGCGAAACAAAAATAAAGCGGGAGGTGCGGCATAATGGAAGAGAACAAGACAACTCCCATGCTTGAGGTAAAGAACCTTTCGATACAGTTCGGCGGTCTGCGCGCCGTTGACGGTCTTAACATGACCATAAAGAAAGGTCAGCTCTACGGACTTATCGGCCCGAACGGTGCCGGCAAGACCACCGTGTTCAATATGCTCACGGGCGTTTACAAGCCCACTTCGGGAAGCATAATCCTTGACGGAAAGAATATCACCGGCAAGCCCGCCATAGTTATAAACCGCGACGGTATCGCGCGTACTTTCCAGAATATACGCCTGTTCAAGAACATGAGCGTGCTGGACAACGTAAAGGCGGGTCTGCACAACCATACGAACTACACGGCGATAGAAGGCGTTCTGCGTCTGCCAAGATATTTCAAGGAGGAAAAGCGCGTCACCGCCAAGGCGATGGAGCTGCTGAAGGTTTTCGAGCTGGACGGCGAGGCAGAGCAGCTTGCGGCGAACCTCCCCTACGGAAAGCAGAGAAAGTTGGAGATCGCGCGTGCTCTTGCAACGGATCCGAAGCTGCTGCTACTCGACGAGCCTGCGGCGGGCATGAATCCCAACGAAACCGCAGAGCTCATGCAGACGATACATTTCGTTCGCGATTCATTCAACATGACTATCCTGCTTATCGAGCATGATATGAAGCTTGTTTCGGGTATATGCGAGGAACTTACGGTGCTCAACTTCGGTCAGGAGCTTGCGCAGGGCGAAACCTCCGCGGTGCTGAACGACCCGAAGGTCATCACGGCATATCTCGGAGAATAAGGAGGAAACGCTCATGGCAATGCTGTCAATCAAGGATCTAGAGGTATATTACGGGGCTATCAACGCCATCAAGGGTATTTCCTTTGACGTGGAGCAGGGCGAGATAATCGCGCTTATCGGTGCGAACGGCGCAGGCAAAACCACGATACTTCACACCATAACGGGACTTGTCGGCGCAAAGCATGGTTCCATCAAGTTCGGCGGAAAGGATCTCACCAAGACCCCCGCGCACAAGATAGTTTCCATGGGAATGGCTCACGTTCCCGAGGGACGCCGCGTTTTTGCGCAGCTCTCCGTTTACGAGAACCTCATGCTGGGCGCATATACAAGAAAAGACAAGGCGGAGATACAGGAGTCACTGGAGAACGTGTTCAAGCGCTTCCCGAGACTTCAGGAGCGCCGCAGTCAGTCCGCGGGCACACTTTCGGGCGGCGAGCAGCAGATGCTCGCGATGGGCAGGGCGCTGATGTCCAAGCCATCCATTGTGCTTATGGATGAGCCGTCTATGGGTCTGTCGCCGCTGTACGTCAGCGAGATCTTCGACATAATCCAGGAGATCAACAAGAGCGGCACCACCGTCCTGCTTGTAGAGCAGAACGCGAAAAAGGCGCTTTCCATCGCGAACAGGGCGTATGTTCTTGAAACGGGCAAGATAGTGCTCTCCGGCGACGCAAAGGAGCTCATGAACAACGACTCTGTAAAGAAAGCTTATCTTGGAGAATAACATCGGCAAAGGCATTGTTACGGCAGTGCCTTTTGTGCTTAAAAGTTGTATATTTTATACAAAAATGCCTTGACAAAAGGCATAAAATATGTTAATCTATAATTAAAATATAAGCAGGAGGGATGGCTATGGATAAGTTTATCGTTACCATCGCGCGCGGATACGGCAGCGGCGGAAAGACTATCGGAAAAATGCTTGCCGACAAACTCGGGGCAAGGTTTTATGACAAGGAGCTGCTAAGGCTTGCGTCCGACGCAAGCGGTATCAATGAAGCGCTGTTCGGCGAAAGCGACGAAAAGACCTCGTCGGGTGTTTTCAAAAAGCCGAAGGTGTATAAGGGGGAGATCATTTCCCCGAGCGAAAGCAAGTTCACCTCCGAGGAAAATCTGTTCAACTATCAGGCAATGGTGATAAAGCATCTTGCTGCGGAAAGTCCCTGCGTTATCGTAGGCCGCTGCGCGGATTATGTGTTAAGGGATGATCCCTCAGTAGTAAGGGTGTTCGTGTACGCCGACGAAGAGAACTGCATAAAGAACGTTGCAGACGTGCGCGGCATAACCGACCGCAGGGAAGCAATAAAGCGCATAACCTCCATTGACAAGGAGCGCGCCGCTTATTACAAGGCGCATACCGGCCGCGAATGGATCGACGCAAGGAATTACGACCTCTGCCTTAACAGCGGCAACCTTGGCTTTGAGAAATGCGTTGAGATCATTTCGGATTTCATCAAGATAAAGCTTGACTGAGAAAAATGATGATAAAGGAACGCTTCGGCGTTCCTTTATGTTTGCACGGATGGATTTAAAATGCACTATCGCCGCCGAAATCTTTCATTTTTATCGATTTAACGTGACATTGTGGTGATGAACTAATTAGGCGTTTTGTAGTAATCTTTTTGAAAAATACGCCCGCTGTTCGGCTAAAAATGTGATAATTCATAAAATTTGCGCAGTATTCCCGGATTTGTTGAAGTTGTTGTTGACAACGGATGAAATCTGTGGTATCCTAATTGTATAGGTCGGCTTTTTGCCGAGTGATTTTCTATTTTAGATAAGGTAAAAAAGGAGAAAACTAAAAATGAAAAAGATAATGTCCGTTCTTGCAGCGGCTGCTATGATACTTACAGCGACAGCATGCTCCTCGAACACAGCTTCCAACAGCACAGGCAGCGCCTCCGACAGCAGCACAGCTTCCGAGGGCGAAACCACAAACAAGGTAGGCAAGGCAAAGCTCATCGCCGCCGCAGAGATCACATACCCCCCCTTCGAGTATTATGACACAGACGGCGTTACACCCATCGGAATCGATGTTGAGCTGGCGTACGCTCTCGGCGAAAAGCTCGGCTGCGAAGTCGAGATGGTAAACACAGGCTGGGACGGCATCTTCGCAGGCCTTGACAAGGGCGATTACGATATGCTTATCTCCGGCGTTACCATCACCCCCGACAGACTGCTGGACTACGACTTCTCCGATCCTTACATCGAGAACTACCAGTCCATCAACGTACTTGCGGACGGCACGGTAAAGCCTAAGTCCCCCGCAGAACTTGACGGTCTGAGAGTCGGCTATCAGGAGGAAACAACATCCGATATCTACCTTACCGACTACATCGCAAAGAATGGTATCAATGTTGAAACCTACGAGTACCCCTCCATCATGAATGCGTGGGACGACCTTGCAAACGGCAGACTTGACGCTGTTATTGTAGACAGTACAGTTGCTACCATCTACCTTGCAGATTCCAAGTACGAGCAGACATGGAACCAGTCCTCCGAGCCCGATTCCGTTCCCGAGCAGTTTGCAATATGCTTCAAGAAGGGCAGCGAGTTAAAGGATCCCGTGAACGAGGCTCTCGCAGAGATCAAGGCTGACGGCACACTGGACAAGATCCTTAACACATATTTCTGATAAAGCAGATTTGTGACTTTTTCATCAGGCAGACAGACAGTGCGATGTCTGCCTGATGTTGTTGATAAGATTTTTATGAGAGGAAATCCGCAAAATGAGTGAAGCTACCAATACGGAAAAAACAAAGAAGAAGTTCCCTCTGAAATACAAGGTGCTTCTGATGATTCTCGCGGTGCTCGTTGTTGTCAGCATTCCGCTGTGCATAACTGCGCCGTCCGAGGAAGAGTGCCGTTCGGCGCTTTCGCAGGAGTTCAACGACATGGAATTCCGTAAGGAAAGCTATGCGTACAACACCATCGGCATAATGTCATCGTTCAAGGCGCAGAAGCAGGTTTCTGCGGCCGATGTTGTCCAGGTCACCATCCTCGGTATCGCGGGGCAGACCATTGACACATCCGACAACACCGTGCTGACATTCTTTGTGAACTTCGTTGCATGGCTGCCGTCGCTGGGACAGGGTGCGTGGATAACCATCGCGCTGACCGTTACTTCCGTGGCTTCGGGTATCATTTTGTCGGTGTTCATCGCCCTCGGAAAGATGTCGAAGATAAAACCGCTGTCGTGGATATGCAGGGCGTATATCTTCTTCTTCCGCGGAACTCCTCTGCTTATGCAGCTGTACTTCCTCTGGTTCGGTCTGCCGCTGCTGTTTCCCGCGCTAACCATTTCAGACAGATTCCTTGCGGCATACATAGCGTTCACGCTCAACTCTGGCGCGTACTGCGCGGAGAATATCCGTGCCGCGATAGAGTCCATTGATAAGGGGCAGTTCGAGGCGGCGAAGGCGCTGGGTCTTTCCTACGGACAGACGATGCGCAAGATCGTTATTCCGCAGACCTACCGCAGACTTATTCCCCCCACCGCAAACGAGTTCATCATGGTGCTGAAGGACGCTTCGCTGACATCCATCATCGCGCTTCAGGATCTTTCCAAGGTCACAAACTCGATACTTACATCCTCCGGCGATGTTTCGGTTTATCTGATATCCATGGTCATCTACCTTGTTATCACGGCGGTGTTCTCCAAGATATTCGGCGTTCTCGAGAAGAAATTCTCGGTTTATGATTAAGGGGGTGAGCGGAAATGTCAATGATAAAAACTGAAAATCTCTGCAAGGATTTCGGAGATCTCAAGGTGCTCAAGAACTGCTCCCTCACCATCGAGCAGGGCGAGGTTGTATGCCTTATCGGCCCCTCGGGCGCGGGCAAGTCCACCTATCTCCGCTCCCTCAACCACCTCGAAACTATAACCAGCGGCAAGCTCTGGGTAGAGGACAAGCTCCTCGACGACCGCGAAAACGGTATAAACAAGGTGAAGATCACCGCCAAGGAGCGCCAGCAGTCGCTGCTTGAAATGGGCATGGTATTCCAGAGATTCAACCTTTTCCCGCACCTCACCGTTCTTGAAAACGTCATGATGGCTCCAATCATGGTAAGAAAGCGCGGCAAGGCGGAAACGGAGGAACTCGCGCGTGAGCTTCTCGCCAAGGTAGGCCTTGAGCAGAAAGCCGACGCATACCCCACCAAGCTTTCGGGCGGTCAGCAGCAGCGTGTTGCGATAGCGCGTGCGCTGGCGATGCAGCCTAAGATGATGCTTTTCGATGAGCCTACGTCCGCGCTCGACCCCGAGCTTGTCGGCGAAGTTTTGCAGGTTATGAAGAACCTTGCCGCCGACGGCATGACGATGATAGTCGTTACGCACGAAATGGGCTTTGCAAAGGAAGTTTCGGACAGAACGGTATTTATGTACGAGGGCTCTATCCTTGAGGTAGACATCCCCGAGAAGCTGTTTACCAATCCCTCCAACGAAAGAACAAAGACCTTCTTGAAGTCGGTGCTCAACATATGACAAATTCGCAGAAACTGAGAAACAGCCTGCTCCTGTTTATAACCGCGGCGATATGGGGCATGGCGTTTGTTTCTCAGCAGGCGGGCATGGATTATATGGGTCCGCTTACATTCACGGGTTCGCGAAATATAATCGGCAGCCTTGTGCTGATACCCGTTATCCTTATCATCCGCAGCAGGGTTTCCAAGGCGGAGCGCAAGCCGCTTCCTGTTAAGACCACCATAATCGGCGGCATATGCTGCGGCCTTGCACTGACGGCGGGCTCGCTGTTTCAGCAGTACGGTCTTACTATGACAACTGTTGGCAAGGGCGGCTTTATAACCACGCTGTATATCATCATCACGCCGATCCTCGGTCTGTTTTTCGGCAAAAAGGTTCCGAAGGTGGTTTGGGTCAGCGTTGGACTTGCAGTGGTGGGTATGTATCTGCTCTGCGTCAGCGGCGAGGGATTTTCCGTTTCGGCGGGGGATCTGCTGGTTCTGGCGGGATCGTTTGCGTTTGCGGTGCATATCCTTGTTATCGACAAGTTTTCTCCGCTTACCGACGGCGTTGTGCTGTCCTGCATTCAATTTTTCGTCTGCGGGGTTATCAGCACGATAGGTGCGTTCATCTTCGAGCAGCCCGCGTGGGAGCAGCTTGTAAACGGCGCGGTGCCCGTGCTTTATGCAGGCGTGCTGTCCTGCGGCGTGGGATATACGCTTCAGATAGTGGGGCAGAAGGGGCTCAATCCGACTGCGGCGGCGCTTATCCTATCGCTGGAATCCGTCGTGGCGGCAATTTCGGGCTATGTCGCGTACAAGATAGGCTTCCTTAAAACCGACCAGTCCATGACGCCTGTACAGATACTCGGATGCGCGGTGGTGTTCGCGGCGGTAATTCTTGTGCAGCTTCCGTGGGATAAGATAGCGGAGAGAAAGAAAACTGCGAATAAATAAAACTTGACGTGGCATTTTATATGCCACGTTTTATTATAATTAAGCATAATTTTACATCATGGGTTACTTGAAAAACTGCCGGAAATATGTTACAATATCGTATCACAAGGATTTTGGCGGACACAATAACCTTATACCAAGAAAGGAACCTTGCCATGAAGAAATTTTCAAAAATACTTTCGGTTATCACAGGCGCTGCGGCAGCACTTTCTCTCACCGTTACCGCATGGGCGGATTACGGCAGCGTTACTGTTATGGGCGATTCCATCGCGACGGGCTACGGGCTGGACGGATATGTTTCCGGCGATAATTACAGCGCTGCGGGCAGCTTCGGCAGTATTATTTCCGACGAATGCAGCAGCTACCTCAATTTTGCCGTTGACGGCAGAACCACCACGGGACTTATCGACGCCCTTGAAAGCGACCTCGCGGACGCCGTTACAGGCTCTGATCAGATCATCATTTCCATCGGCGGCAACGATTATCTCCAGCCCATGCAGGCGGCGCTGTATGCCAAAATGATGGAGGATCCCGACCTGCTTTCGAAAATAATGTCGGGGGAGATAGATCAGTCCGAAATCATGAACTATGCGCAGGGATTTATCTCCGACGCCCTTGCAGCGGCGGCAAATATCGACGCTTCCGCAGTGGCGGCGAATATACAGAAAATCACCGACAATATTGCAGAGCTCAACAGCGGCGCTGAAATATATCTGTTCACGATTTACGACCCGTTCGAGGGCGTTGATGGCATGGAGGACGCCTGTGCCGTTGCGGAAGCAAAGCTCGGTGAGCTTAATTCCGTGATATCCGATATGGAGGGCGGAAATATCCATGTTGTCGATGTTTACGGTGCATTCAAGGGTCACGCGATCGAATACACCAACATATCCATGGGTGATATCCACCCGAATGCGGCAGGTCATGCGGTAATAGCAGACCTGCTTGCCACCGAGCTGAGCGATATCGCTCCGCTCGATGATACATCCGACAACGCGGGCGCAGACGTAACTCCCGCCCCCGAAAAAACCAGCCCCGACACGGGCGTGGAGGGCATTGCGGCGATCGTAGGCACGGCGGCTCTCGCAGGCGCGGCTATGGTGCTTCTCAAAAGAAAATCCCGCTGATATTGCAACCTTTCGGATGTCTTCGCGGTATTATTTGTGAAACGCCTAAGCGCACTATCACGAAAAGCACGAAAGGATGATGAAAATGAAATTACGAAACATTATTGCAGTCCCCCTTATGGCAGCAATGTTGAGCGGCTGCGCAGGCTCGGCAAAGAATGTTGACCTGCTGCCGAATGCAAATGTTGAGTCCAGCGCGCTGGCGTTGTATTCCTGCGTTGACGGAGAGGTTCAGCGGCAATTCCTGTTTGACCAGGGTCAGGAGCAGGAAATTCTCGATACCCTGAAAAAGCTTCCCGTGCAGGATATCCCCGCCGACAGCGACAGGCTGAACAGCCTTTCGGGCGATATCTACGCGCTGGAGATAGGCACCGGCGAGGGCGATGTAAGCGGTTTCTGGCAGGACGGTGTTTGGATAGCCGACGACGGCACGGCTTACGAGGCGAAAATTGATTTCAAATCTTTTCTGAACAATTATAGCTGGAGTGAAAAGGACAGCGGTGAACTGGATTGGATACCAAATATTCATTATCAGGCAAAGCGCGGCGGTCAGTGGAACACCGCATACCTCGGAAAATCCAAGGCTAATTCGGATAATACCCTTGATTTTGAAATACAGCGAGTAGAAAACAGTACGATTTATACAAAAATAACTAATAATTCTGCCGAAGAAGCGGGATTTGGGGTCGGATTTTCGCTCGACGCAAAGCTTGACGGAGAATGGTACAGCATACCCGCCGAGCAGGATGTGGTGTTTATTTCCATTGCGATAATTCTTCCCGCAGGCGAAAGCACCGAGGAAAGCTATGATTTTTCGGGATTCGGCACGCTCCCCACAGGGGAATACAGAATCGTTACGGATTTCGGCACGGCGGAATTCAGTGTTGATTGACATATAATTTAATACTGTGGCACGGTGTTCTTATGAGCACCGTGTTATTTTTGCGCTAAATCAACCGATGAAGTTGAAAATATCTGTGCAAGTCTACAAAAGCATACTAAATCCTTAAAACATATTGACATAGTAGGATAAGTATGATATAATCATACTCAAGGAAAACAAAGCGGCAGAAAATACCGCAGAAACACACCATATTATTACGGAGGAAAACAAAATGAGCGTTTACACATCTGTTACCGAATTAGTCGGAAAGACACCCCTTGTAGAACTGAAGAACATCGAAAAGGCTGAAAACCTCGAAGCCACTGTCATCGCAAAGCTTGAGCTGTTCAACCCCGGCGGAAGCGTTAAGGACAGAATCGCAAAGGCGATGATCGAGGACGCAGAAAAGACAGGAAAGCTCAAGGAAGGCAGTGTTATCATTGAGCCGACCAGCGGCAACACAGGTATCGGTCTTGCTTCCATTGCGGCTGCAAAAGGCTATCGTATAATCATCACAATGCCCGAAACAATGAGCATTGAACGCAGAAACCTTATGAAGGCATACGGTGCGGAGCTGGTTCTTACAGACGGTTCCAAGGGCATGAAGGGCGCCATTGCAAAGGCACAGGAGCTTGCTGAGGAGATCCCGAACAGCTTTATCCCCGGCCAGTTCACCAACCCCGTTAACCCCGCAACACACGAGGCTACAACAGGCGTTGAGATCTGGAACGACACCGAGGGCAAGGTTGATATCTTCGTTGCAGGCGTCGGCACAGGCGGAACCCTCAGCGGCGTAGGCAAGGCTCTCAAGGCTAAGAACCCCGCTGTCAAGGTAGTTGCTGTTGAGCCCAAGGGATCCCCCGTACTTTCTCAGGGCGTTGCAGGTCCTCACAAGATCCAGGGTATCGGCGCAGGCTTTGTTCCCGATACGCTGAACACCTCCATCTACGATGAAATAATCCCCGTTGAAAACGAGGACGCATTCGCAACAGGCAGAAAGATTGCACATACAGAGGGCGTTCTGGTCGGAATTTCTTCCGGTGCGGCTCTGTGGGCTGCTATTGAACTGGCTAAGCGTCCCGAAAACAAGGGCAAGACCATCGTGGTACTTCTCCCCGATACAGGCGAGAGATATCTTTCCACACCCATGTTCGCTGAATAATTCAGCGTTTCATAGGAATTTTCCTTTTTACCTATTACATACATATTTTTTAGGGAGAAACTCAACGTTTCTCCCTCTTTTTTGCGTATATTTACTTAATATAAATTTATGACTGTTTGTTTTGCTATCTCACAATACTTACATATGATGGAAGTTGTATACGGCAGTGTTGTAATATATAGTCGAAAAATAACAAACTGTATTGAAAAAATGTAAAAATATACCTCAAATATTAATTTTTTTGAGTAAAACATTAACTAACTGCTTGACAATTTATGGGCGGAGTAGTATAATACAACAAGTGTTATCGCAATGAGCGGTAATATAGAAAGATTTATTTTAGAGGAGAAAACACATGAAAAAGGTAGTAGCATTAGTTATGACGGTTGTTATGCTCATCGCCTGCACAGCTTGCAGCGGCGGCATCGACATCAACAAGATCAAGGGCGATTGGACCATCAGCACCGTAAACGGCATGGACGCAGAGGAATATTTCGCTTCTCAGGGTATCACAGACCCCGCACAGGCTCACGGCAATCTTACCATCAATGATGACGGCACACTTGTTGTTACAAACAACACAGGTTCTGTTACTTACGAGTACGACAAGCGCGCAAACGGCGTTGAAGTTTCTCAGGACGGACAGGTAGTTCTTTCCTTCGCATACGACAGCAGCGCAGACACACTCACCTACACTGTTACCAACGGAACAATCACTCTGAGCATGGTTTATGTAAAGGGCACATACGACTTTGCAGCAGCTGCTGAGGGCGCAGACGAAGTTGCTGATGAAGTAGTTGCAGACGACGCTGAAGTAGCAGACGACGCTGAAGTAGCTGATGACGCTGAAGTTGCTGACGATGCTGAAGTAGCTGACGACGGCGAAGTTGCTGACGATGGCGAAGTAGCTGATGACGGCGAAGTAGCTGACGACGGCGAAGTTGCTGACGACGGCGAAGTTGTTGAAGACGAAGCAGCTGAGTAATTTCAAAAAAATTACAGCGGTTCATATGAGCCGCTGTTTTATTGCATTTCTATTATACAGATAGTTATATTTATTATGCATATACAAAATCCCCCGCCTTACGACGGGGGAAATGCTTTATTTGGATGACATCACTTGAGCTCTGCGATAACTTCAACTTCCACAAGAACGCCCTTGGGAAGATCAAGTCCGCCTACGCAGGAGCGTGCGGGCTTGGCGGTGAAATATTCCGCATAAACGGAATTGAACGCCGCGAAATCGTTGATGTCGTGCAGGAAGCAGGTGGTCTTTACAACTCTGTCGAGGGTGGTTCCCGCAGCTTCAAGGATTGCCTGAAGATTAACGCAAACCTGACGTGTCTGCGCCTCAATACCGCCTTCGATGATCTCGCCGGTCGCGGGAATTATCGCGATCTGACCCGAGGTGTAAACCATTCCGCCGATCTTCTTTGCCTGTGTGTAGGGGCCGATGGCCGCAGGTGCGCTGGGGGTGTAAACGTCTGTCATAATAAAACTCCTTTTCAGCTTTCTACTATTTTATAACCCGCTTCTGTAAGCGCGTTCTTTATCTGCTCAAGGTGCTCGAAGTTCCTTGTTTCAAGCTGTATGCGCAGGAAGCAGCCGTTGATGTTTTCGTTTGCGTCCGCTCTTTCGTGGTGAACCGCGGTGACATTGCCGCCGAACTTCGCGATGATGCCCGAAACACCGGTGAGCTGACCGGGCTTGTCCACGAGCTCGATAGTGAGCAGGGAGGCTCTTCCGCTCTTTACAAGACCGCGGCGGATCACCTTGTTGAGGATGGTAACATCAATGTTGCCGCCGGAAACAAGGCATACGACCTTCTTGCCCTTTACGGGAACCTTGTTGAACATAACCGCCGCAACGGAAACCGCGCCCGCGCCCTCTGCAATAAGCTTCTGCTGCTCAATGAGGGAAAGTATCGCGCAGGATATTTCGTCCTCGGTAACGGTAACGACATCGTCAACGTACTTGCTGCAAATTTCAAATGTATTGCTTCCGGGCTCCTTTACTGCGATGCCGTCCGCGAGGGTGGCAACCTTGTCAAGGCGCTCTATCTTGCCATCATGCAGGGAGTTCACCATGCTGGGTGCGCCCGCCGCCTGTACGCCGTATACCTTTATGTTTGGGTTAAGGGACTTTATCGCAAACGCAACGCCCGAGATAAGTCCGCCGCCGCCGACGGGAACAACAACAGCGCCTATATCGGGAAGTTGCTCGATAAGCTCAAGGCCTATCGTGCCCTGACCTGCGATAACATCATCGTCGTTGAACGGGTGGATAAAGGTGTAGCCTTTCTCGTCGCGGAGTTCCAGCGCTTTCTGATAAGCGTCATCGTATACGCCGGGAACAAGGCAGACCTCTGCACCGTAGCCCTTTGTAGCCTCGACCTTGGAGATGGGTGCGCTGTCTGGCAGACATATAAGGGACTTTATCCCCGCCTTGGTGGCTGCGAGGGCAACGCCCTGCGCGTGGTTGCCCGCGGAGCAGGCGATAACGCCCTTTGCGCGCTCCTCTTCGGTGAGCTGGGAAATTCTGAAATAAGCGCCGCGAACCTTAAAGGAACCCGTTACCTGAAGATTTTCGGTCTTGAGGTATACCTCGCAGTCAGGGTTGATCTTGGGGGCGCGGATAAGGTCGGTCTTTCTGATGACCTCCTTGAGAACGTGTGAAGCCTTGTAAACCTTGTCTAAAGTAAGCATTTTATTCTCCTCCTTAATTTTCGTGTGCAGAGGAGTGTAAAAAAGCCCTCGATCCAATGGATAGAGGGCGGTATTTCATAAACTCAACCTCTGTACATCCAACAATGCACTTCCCTTTAACGGTGGAAATCCGTACGGTCTTACTTGAGCAGGGGGGACGCAAAATATGCACTGCTGTTCGGATCGTCCGCTGCGGGCGGATCATGTACGGGGCCCTTACTGCCTTGCACCGGGCGGCAGCTCTCTGAAAAAGGCTTTGACGCACACAGCGGCATCAGCCGCACCCATCATCGCGTTTAACGTGTTTACAGGATAATTATACACCCGCCTTTTCCATTTGTCAAGAGCAAATCATTAATTTTGTTGAAAAAAGCAGTATGGTGAAAATTGCGTGTTACCCCTTGAAAAAAGTTCACAAATGCGCTATAATATAAAATGTATATCCATGCGGGGTGGAATGATTTTTCGCGCCGCGTCAATAATAGAAAAAAATACAACTGCATTATAAAGGAGAAACGCTTTGAGAGGACCCATTTTTGATCTTTTTGACCTTATCACGGGAAGAGGCGACATAGTCACCGTTGCCATTTCCTTCTTCTCTGTTTTTGTGATAATTTTCGTTGTTTTCCCGATACACGAATGTGCGCACGGCTTTGTTGCGAAGCTTCTCGGCGACGACACCGCCGAGCGACAGGGCAGGCTGACGCTGAACCCGCTTCATCACATCGACCCGATGGGCGCGCTTGCGATGTGCCTTTGCAACATCGGATGGGCGAAGCCTACCCCCGTTGACCTCAGAAAATGCACAAAGGTTTCCGTGCGCAAGGCAAATATGCTGGTTTCCCTTGCGGGACCCGTCAGCAACATACTGCTTTCACTGGTTCTTATCATTGTTGAAAAGGTGATAATTCTCGTGGCTGGCAACAGCATCGACATGACGCTGTATTATGTTATCCTCGCGCTGAATTACACTGCTACTATCAACATTTACCTTGCAGTATTCAATCTTATCCCCGTGCCTCCGTTTGACGGATATCATGTCCTTGCGAGCTTTCTGCCCGCAAAGGCGGTGTATTTCATGGAGAAAAACGGCAGGATAATCTACTGGATAGTTTTCTTCCTTATCATCTCGGGCGTGCTTTCCATCCCGCTCGGTGCTATTTCCAACGGAATTTACTGGCTGCTCGACAAGATCACTTTCTTCCTCGGATAAATTATGACGGAACTTAATTTCAAGCTTGAAATATTCGAGGGACCGCTGGACCTTATGCTTTCGCTGATACAGAAGCACAAGCTGAATATACAGGATATCGAGATAAGCGTGCTGCTGGAGCAGTTTATGCTTTATCTTGAGCGCATGAGCGAGGCGGACATCGACGTCACCGCAGATTTCCTTGAAATGGCGGCGCGGCTCATACTTATAAAATCCGCGGCGCTGCTCCCAAAGGAAGAGGCAGAGCAGATGAAGCGCGAGCTTCAGGGCGCGCTGATAGAATACGCCCTCTGCAAGACCATGGCGGAGAAACTGAAAAAGCGCTGGCAGGGCGATATGATATTCGTCCGCGAGCCGATGGAACTGGAGATAGACTCCACATACCGCCGCACGCACCAGCCCGAGGAACTTCTGCTGGCGTACAGCGCCCTTTCGGAGCGCAGCAGGCGGCGCGCTTCATACAGCCCGCGCTCGCTGAAGCCCATCGTTGCGAAAAGTTACGTTACCGTGTTCACGGGGATAGTTGCGGTGCTGAAAAGCCTGCGCAGAAAGGGCAGCGTTGCCATGAACGAACTGTACAAAAATCAGCCGCGTTCGAGAAAGGTCGCAACATTCCTTGCGATACTGGAACTGTCCAAAGAGGGCAGGATAATCATTTCCGACGACGGCACGACCGTCCGCATGGCAACATCCGCGGACTTACATAAACAGCCCGCAGGCTCCGAGGAAACCGAAAACGGAGGAAACGAATGAAATTCACAGAGGGAATGGCGGCGGTGGAGGCGGTGCTCTTTGCGAGCGGCGACCCCATCGAAACCGATAAGATAGCGTCCGCCGCCGAGATAGAGAGCGAAACAGTGCTGCGGCTCATCGACCGCCTTAACGACCGATACAAGGAGCAGGGCAGCGCTCTTATGATAGGAAAACTCGGCGACAGCTGGCAGATGATGACCCGTCCCGAATACGCGGGGTATGTCAAATCCGCGCTGGAAACCCGCCGTCAGGCTCCGCTGACGCAGGCGGCGATGGAGGTGCTGGCGATAGTCGCGTATAATCAGCCCGTAACAAGGGGATTTGTTGAGCAGGTGCGCGGCGTGGACAGCTCCGGCGTTGTAAAGAGCCTTGTGGAAAGAAATCTTCTCGAGGAGCATGGCAGGCTGGAGGATGTTCCCGGGCGGCCGATAGCGTACCGCACCACGGAGAACTTCCTGCGCGTTTTCGGACTGAACAGCATTGACGCACTGCCGCCGATACCCAACAGCACCGATCAGATCGACTTCGACGAATACGAGGAAATGATGTACGACGAACAGAACGGCGGGGAATAAACCGACGCCGAGGAAAGGCGGTGAGGGCGCTTGGGATGGATAATTTTCGGGGCGGTGGTGCTGGTCGTCGTCCTGCTTATGATTAGTCCCGCTGTTCTGCGGTTCGAGTACGGGGATGACATACGCCTGCGGCTGAGCTGGCTTTTTGTAACGATATTCAGATATCCTGCAGTGACAAAAAAGAATAAACGCCGCGACAAGAATGTCAAAAAGGCAGTCAGTGACGCGGACACCGCCGCGGAAAAAATAGCCGATTCTGATACGCGGGAAACTCTCGCCGAAAAATCCGCACCCTCCCCTGAAAAAAAGCAGGCGGAGCCGACGGGCGCTTCTCCAAACAAAACGGATAAACCCGCCTCGGGCGGCGATAATACCATAAAGAAAAAGCCGAAGCTCGGCGATATTTTCGAGATGGTCAAGCTGCTGCTGGACAGCCTTAAAAAGCCGCTGAAAAAGATACTCAAGCGCACGCGGATACATCACCTCCGTGTATATATTGTATGCGGCGGCGAGGACGCGGCAAAGGCGGCGATAAATTTTGGAAAGACTAACATTCTCGTGGGCAGCGCACTGGGCTGGATAGACAGCTTCTTCACGCTGAAGCCCGCAGATGAGATAAACATAACCGTGGATTTTCAGAGCGAGGAAACAAAGGCGGAGGCGTCCTGCACGGTAAAAATGCCGCTGTATGCCGCGCTGGCGTTTGTTTTCACGGTTTTCGGCAGGGCGGTCAGATATTACAAAAACCACCCCGAGGCGCAGAGGGCCTTGCGCAGGCTCAGAAGCTGACAAATGACAAAAAATTAACAACATACACAGATGTGAAAGGAGTTTTATTATGGCACACGCTGTTGAAGGACTTATGGGAGTATCTATGGAAAAGATCCGCGAGATGGTGGATGTAAACACCATCATCGGCGAGCCCATCACCACCCCCGAGGCGACCATTATCCCCGTATCCAAGGTTTCGTTCGGATTTGCTTCCGGCGGAAGCGACCTGCCCGTGCAGGCGGCGGAGAAGTTCGCGGGCGGCGCAGGCGCAGGTGTTACTGTAAAGCCGCAGGCGTTCATCGTCATCAGCAAGAACGGCGACGTTAAGCTACTCGAAATGGGCGCAAAGGCAAGCCCCATCGAGGGCATAGTTGACGCCATCCCCGATGTTATCGAGAAGATAAAGGCATTCATGCCTTCCAAGGACGACAAGGGCGGGGAGAGCGGCGAAGAATAATTCGTCGGGATTGAATATTTTTCCTTAAATGCGCGCATCATATCCTAAAAAAGATACGGAGATGAACGCATGAAAAGGATCATTTCAATACTGCTGTGTGCGGCGACGCTGCCCTTTTTTTCGGTAAGAACGCGTGCGGAAACGCTTTCGCTTTCCGCGGCGAGCGCGGTGCTTATTGAAGCGGAAACCGGCGCGGTGCTGTACGAAAAGAATGCCCACGAACAGCGCGCGATGGCAAGCACCACGAAAATAATGACTGCGATACTGACCATTGAAGCGGGCGACCTTGACCGCGAGTTCACCGTCGACAGCTGCGCCATCATGGTGGAGGGCACGTCGATGGGACTTAAAGAGGGCGACCGCGTGTCGCGGCGTGACCTGCTTTACGGGATACTGCTCCCGTCGGGCAACGACGCGGCGAATGCGGCGGCAGTTTCCGTGGCGGGAAGCATAGGCGCGTTCGTTGATTTGATGAACGAAAAAGCGTCGGAGCTGGGGCTTTCGGACACGCATTTTGTCACCCCGTCGGGGCTTGACGCGGATGGGCACTACACCACCGCGGCGGATCTTGCGGCGCTGACCGCATACGCGATGAAATACGATGTGTTCCGCGAGGTGGTTTCCTGCAAATCCAAGGAAGTGGAGTTCGGCAACCCGCCGTACAAACGCACGCTGTACAATTCCAACAAAATGCTCAGCAGGTACGAGGGTGCCTGCGGCGTTAAAACAGGATTTACCGACAACGCGCGCCGCTGCCTTGTTTCCGCCGCAGAGCGGGACGGGGTCATGCTTATCGCGGTGACGCTGAATGCGGGGGACGACTGGAACGACCACACGAAAATGCTGGACTACGGCTTCACGCAGGTGAAAGCGTATCCGATGGAAACAGGCTGCACATCAACGGTGAGCGTGGCGGGCACGGATGAAAGCGTGTGCGTTTACGCGAACGAATGCACGCTGGCGGTCAAGCCCTCGCAGCGGCCTGAAATAACGCGCAGGGTGCTGCTTCCGAGGATGGTTTACGGCGGCGTGAAAAAAGGTCAGCAGCTCGGCAGCATTGAATTTCTGCTGGACGGCGAGGTCGTTAAGACCGTGCCGCTTTATGCGGACAGGGATGTCGCGGCGGAGAGCGGCGGACTCGGGCCAATTCAGAAAATATTGTCGTATTTCGGAGTATATATTTAAAAGAAGCGGGAGCGTCCCGCTTTACATAAAAACGGAGGAAAAATGGAAGAAGTAAGGATACAGAAAATAATCGCCGACAGCGGATACTGTTCCCGCAGAAAGGCGGAGGAATACATCTCGAACGGGATCGTCACCGTGAACGGCAGGAAATGTTCCCTCGGCGACAAGGCGGATCCCCGCGCCGATCTCATCAGGGTAGGCGATGACGAGATATCCGCGGCGCCGGTCGAAAAGCGCTACATAATGCTGAATAAACCCCGCGGATATGTCACATCCATGGCGGACGAAAAGGGCAGAAAAATCGCCGCAGAGCTGCTTGACGGCATAGACGAACGCCTTTATCCCGTCGGCAGGCTGGACAGAAATTCCGAGGGACTGCTGCTGTTTACAAACGACGGCAATTTCGCGAACGATATCATGCACCCCTCCCGCCACGTCAGCAAGACCTACCGCGTTACCATCGACGGCAGGGTCTCCGAGGAGCAGCTTACAAGGCTCATGTCGGGCGTGGAACTGGATGACGGAACATGGACGATGCCCTGTCAGGTGGAGGTCCTTGTCGAAGAGCCCGAGCGCACTGTTCTGCGCTTTGTTATCAAGCAGGGACTTAACCGTCAGATACGCCGTATGTGTACGGCGGTGGGACTTAACGTCGGCAGACTGCGCCGCACGGCTATCGGCGGCGTCCGCCTCGGAATGCTGAAACCCGGCGACTGGCGCGAGCTTACAAAGGACGAACTCAGAAGCCTTCGCGCCGCGGTCGGAAAGGGCAGCGCACAGCACGGAAAGGGCGGCCGCAGATGATTGAGATTCTTCATAATAAGGAGAATACCGAAAAAATAGAGTTCGTCGCAAAGGACGGGGAAGAGGTGCTCGGCAGATGCGCAGGCAGCCTTTCGGGCGGCGCTTTCGTCATTGATGAACTCGACTGCCCCGATTTTTTCGCGGACGGACTTATCCGTGCGATACTGAACCTTGCGGATCTGCACGGTATAACTTCCGCGCGGTTCGACCTGCCCGGGCATAATGAGCTTTTGAGAAAACTCGGGTTCGTAAAGGATGACAGCAGTTCAATTCTTGACATTTCCGCATTTTTCGGTGACAGGAACTGCGGCTGACATCAACGAGTTTGGTTAAAATGCTCAAAATAATCGGCAAATATCATTAGTTTTAGAGCATAAAATAAAAAATCAAAAAATACTCAAAATCTGCTTGTTATTTTTATCACGATGTAGTATAATTATTGTGGATAAATTTTTGGGTGAGCCATGCCCTTTATGGGTAGTTTGCCTTATATAGCATTTATGGAGGAGACAAAATGGCATTAACAAAGACTCTGGCTGAAATGGAACAGAATGTTTCCGACAGCGAAGCAAGAAAAAGACTGAATGCCCTCTTTGATGAGGACAGCTTCAGAGAGCTGGACAAGTTCCTGTCCGCCGACGGCGAGCAGAGCTCCGTTGTTGCGGGCTATGGCACCGTAATGGGCGCGACTGCTTACGCTTTCGCACAGGATGTCAGCGTAAAGGGCGGCGCTGTAAACAAGAGCGCGGCGCTCAAGATCAAGAAGATCTACGAGCTGGCTGCAAAGGTAGGCGCTCCCGTTGTAGGCATCTACGATTCAAAGGGCGGCGACATCAACGAAGGCATGGCAGTGCTTTCCGCTTACGGCGATATCATGAAGGCTTCCGCAGAGATCTCGGGCGTTGTTCCGCAGATCGCAGTGGTATGCGGCGTTTGCGCAGGCTGTGCGGCAATGCTCGCATCCATGGCTGACGTCACAGTTATGACCGAGAAGGCAGAGCTGTTTATGACCGCTCCTTTCAATACACCCGACGGCAAGCTTGAGGGTGCAGGCTCCGCAGCAAATGCCGCTAAGGCAGGCGTATGCAGCATCCTCGCAAAGGACGACGCGGACGCTGTTGCAAAGGCTAAGAAGCTGGTTGCAATCCTGCCCGCGAACAACATTTCCCTCGCAGGCAACGATGATTTCACAGTAAACGAATCTGCAGCTGCTGCAGGCATGAAGGGCGCTGACCTTGTAAAGGCGCTGGCAGACAACAACAGCGTTGTTGAGCTGGGCGCAGAGTTCGGCACCGCCGCTTACACCGCGCTTGCAAGCGTAAACTGGGCGACAGTTGCTTTCGTAGCGACAGACAAGGCTGCAAAGCTGACCGCTGCCGACTGCGCAAAGATCGCGCGTTTCGTTCAGCTTGCTGACGTATTCTCCATCCCCGTTGTAACACTTATCGACACCGAGGGCTTCGAGGGTTCCTCCGGTGCAGAGCTGGCAGGTTCCGTTCGCGACTGCGCTAAGCTGGCACAGGTTTACGCTTCCGCTACGACAGCTAAGGTAAATGTTATCACCGGCAAGGCTTTCGGCGCGGCTTATGCTGCATTCGACAGCGCCGATCTCGCATATGCATGGGAAAATGCGGCTATCGCTCCCATGTCTCCCGAGGCTTGCAAGGTATTCATGGGCGAGGAGATCTCCACATCCCCGTTCGAGGCTGCTGCGCTTGGCATGATCGACGGCGTTATCACCGCAGCGGATACCAAGGACATACTGGCTTCCGCAGTTGAACTGTGCGCAGGCAAGAGAGTTGCTTCTCCCGCAAGAAAGCACGCTAATTTCGCATTCTGATTAAATAATTTCTGAGAGGTATTTGAAATGAAAAGATATACAATCACCGTAAACGGCAATGCTTATGACGTAACAGTTGACGAGGCAGACGGCGCTTCCGCTCCCGTTGTTACATCCGCAGCACCCAAGGCTGCTCCCAAGGCTGCTCCCAAGGCTGCTCCCAAGGCTGCTCCCGCAGCAGGCGGCACACCCATCGCAGCACCCATGCCCGGTACCATCGTTGAGGTAAAGGTCAAGGCAGGCGACAAGGTTACAAACGGCACTGTTGTTGCAGTTCTCGAGGCTATGAAGATGGAGAACGACATTGTATGCGACAAGGACGGCGTTGTAGCTGCTGTATGCGTAAACAAGGGCGACTCCGTAGAAACCGGCACCGCTGTTGTAACTATCGCTTGATAAGGAGAACCGAAGATGGCAAAACTGAAGATAACCGAAACCGTTCTTCGTGACGCGCATCAGTCCCTGCTCGCCACAAGAATGTCCATGGACGATATGCGTCCTATACTTTCCACAATGGATAAGATCGGATTTTATTCCGCAGAGTGCTGGGGCGGCGCAACATTCGACTCCTGCATCCGCTTCCTCGACGAGGATCCGTGGGAAAGACTCCGCATCCTGAGAAAGGAAATGCCGAACACAAAGCTCCAGATGCTGTTCAGAGGACAGAATATGCTGGGCTACCGTCACTATGCAGATGACCTCGTTGAATACTTTGTACAGAAGTCCATCGCAAACGGTATCGACATCATCCGTATATTCGACGCGCTGAACGATATCCGCAACCTCGAAACAGCCATCAAGGCTGCAAAGAAGGAGCAGGGTCACGCTCAGGTAGCTATTTCCTACACCCTTGGCGATGTATTCACACATGAATATTACATGAACTATGCAAAGCAGATCGAAAGCGCCGGCGCTGATTCCATCTGCATCAAGGATATGGCTGCACTGCTGACTCCTTACGAGGCTGAAACGCTTGTTAAGGACATCAAGAGTGCAGTTAAGATCCCTGTACAGCTCCACACTCACTATACCTCCGGTCTTGCTTCCATGTGCATACTGAAGGCTGTCGAGGCTGGCGTTGACGCTGTTGATACCGCTATGTCCCCGCTGGCTCTGGGTACATCCCATGCGCCTACGGAGTCCATCGTTGCTACATTCCAGGGCACAGAATACGACACAGGTCTTGATCTTGTAAAGCTCAATGAAGTAAGAGATTATTTCATGAAGCTGCGCAAGAAGTACATCGACAGCGGTCTGCTCGACCCCTCCATGCTCGCTACAAACACCAACGCGCTGATTTATCAGGTTCCCGGCGGAATGCTGTCCAACCTGCTCTCTCAGCTCAAGCAGGCAGGCAAGGCTGACCAGCTTGAAGAGGTTCTCAAGGAAGTACCCAAGGTTCGTAAGGACAGCGGCTTCCCGCCCCTCGTTACACCTACATCCCAGATCGTCGGCACACAGGCTGTGTTCAATGTTATCACAGGCGAGCGCTACAAGACCGTTACAAAGGAGTTCAAGGGCCTTGTAAAGGGTGAGTACGGCAAGACTCCCGTTGCTATCGATCCTGAGTTCCAGAAGAAGATCCTCGGCAGCGAAGAGCCCATCACCTGCCGTCCTGCGGACAACCTCAATCCCGAGTTTGAAACAATGAAGGAAGAGGTTAAGCAGTATGTTGAGAACGCTTCCGTTGAGGACGTTCTTACCTACGCTATGTTCCCGAAGGTTGCTCCGAAGTTCTTCGAAAAGCGCCGCGACAGAGAAGTAGGCATAGATGCCGTTCATGCAGACAAGGTAAACAAGGTTCACCCCGTCTGATCATTTAATTAAATGATTTCATCCCCGTCCGAAAGGGCGGGGATGATTGCGTTTGTCGTCAAAATAAACAAAAAAAGAATGATTTAGCAGGGAAGAAAATGGGTATGTACGCAGGCTCAAAAACCGTATTATAATGCCTTATGATGCAGATTTTTATGTGAAAACGAAGTGATAACGTTTACAAAAGTCTGTCACAAATTTTTCGTCACTTTCACCAATTCAATTATTACAAAATGGTAACAATATAAGTTAATAATGATTAATAATTATTTCTTGGTTAATTTGTAGGCGGATTTTTGGCTTGAATTGGCGGTGTGAACGTTTACATAATTTAGCCTTATTAAATTAAGTTATAAAGTAATAGATTTGTCAAAATGAACAAGAAGGTAAAATTGAAATCGTTTTCCCCTTTTTGTCGTAAAAAAAGTTCAAAAAAAGGGGTTGAAAATTCAACGGATTTATGATAAACTTACAAATGAAATCGGACGGCGGTAATAAGACAGCCGGAAACGGAATATGAATTATCGATACCGTTCTGATCAACTTTGATTTGCCTGTCCCCGCAAGAGGGACAAGTGAAAACCTATTTGGGAGGAAAAAACCTATGAAGAAAAGATTATTAGCAGCTCTGGTTGCATCTGCTACAGTTCTCTCTTTTGCCGGCTGCTCCAGCAACACAACAAGCTCCAGCACACCCGCTGCTGACTCCAGCAAGACAGAAGACTCCACACCTGCTGCTGACGACAGCACAGTTGCTGACGACAGCGCTGACGCTAGCACAGATGACACTGCTGCTGACGCTGATGTAAAGAATGCCGGCACAGGCATCACTCTTTCCGAGTCCGAGGGTAAGGTATTCAACATCTACGCTTGGAACGAAGAGTTCAAGGGCTTCTTCGAGAAGTACTACACCGTTCCCGAGGGCGTAACAGTTAACTGGATCATCAACCCCTCCGATAACGGCGTATATCAGAACAAGCTGGACGAAGCTCTGCTGAATCAGGCTTCCGCTGCTGCTGATGACAAGGTTGATATGTTCCTTGCAGAAGCTGACTACATCGTTAAGTACACCAACTCCGACTACACACTGGATGTTGCTACAATCGGCGTTAAGCAGCTCGATACCGAGTACCAGTACACAGTATCTGCAGCTTCCGACGCTAACGGCGCTATCAAGGGTGTATCTTTCCAGTGCTGCCCTGCTGCTCTGATCTACAGACGCTCCATCGCTAAGGAAGTTCTGGGCACAGACGATCCCGCTGAGGTTCAGTCTCAGCTCGATAACTGGGATAAGTTCGTTGAGGTAGCTAAGAAGGCTAAGGAGAACGGCTACTACATGACAGGTTCCTATGTAGAGACCTACCGTACATTCTCCAACAACACTTCTACCGCTTGGGTAGACGCTGACAACAACCTCGTTGTTGACGACGCTATCAAGCAGTACATCGCACAGGCTAAGGACTTCCTCGCGAACGAGTACACACTGCCTTGCGGCGTATGGGCTGATGAAAAGAACCAGCAGATGTTCGCTGACGGCAAGACAATGTGCTTCTTCGGTCCTGCTTGGTACTACAACTTCTCCATGAAAAATGCTCAGGATCCCGATAAGGGCTGCTCCGGCGACTGGGCTATCTGCCAGGGTCCTCAGGCTTACTTCTGGGGCGGCACATGGCTGCTTGCAGCTGCTGGCACTGACAACCCCGAGATGGTTGCTGACGTTATGAACGCTTTCACAGCTAACGAGGACATCTGCTCCAAGCTGATTGAAAACGAAGGCCAGTTCACAAACAACATGGCTGTAAACCAGAAGTATGCTGACGATCCTACATTCGGTAACGCATTCCTGGGTGGCCAGAACGATACTGCTGTATACGTAGAGCTTGCTAAGAACATCAAGTTCGAGAACAAGACTCAGTATGACCAGCTCCTCAACGAGAAGCTTCCTGATGTATTCCTGGATTACTTCAACGGCACAATCTCTGAGGAAGATGCATACAAGAACTTCTATCAGTATGTAAACGAGACATACCCCGCAATCGTTACTCCTTGATCACATTAAGGATAACCTTAGCAACAGGTAATTAACCACTAGCCTTTTAAGAGAGGTGAGGCAGATTTCTCGCTTCACCTCTTTTTATTAGGCAAAATAATGATGAGAGGTCGTAGGAATGAGTACAAAAAAGCGAAAATCCGTCAGCTATGCAAAATGGGGATATATCTTTATCATACCGTTCTTCGTTGTTTACATCTTCTGTTCGCTGATCCCCCTGTTCTCGACGTTCTATAACAGCTTCTTTGAGAACTACAGAGATGGTCTGACGCAGATCGGGCCGAATTTTGTCGGTTTTGAAAACTACATAAAGCTTTTCACACCGAATTCTTCGGGAAGTATTCTGGTGCTGGATTACACCGCAAACACAATGATCATGTGGCTGCTTGGTGCTATCCCCCAGCTTATCTTCTCGCTTCTGCTTGCTATCATCTTCACGAGCGCAAGACTGAAGATCAAGGGACAGCAGTTCTTCAAGACGGTAATTTATATGCCTAACCTTGTAATGGCTTCCGCTTTCGCGATGCTGTTCTTCACCCTTTTCTCCAACGTTGGTCCTATAAACCAGCTTATCACCGCCGCAGGCGGCACTACTGTTGACTTCTTCAACGGTGTTTGGACAACGCGTGGTATTGTTGCGTTTATCAACTTCCTGATGTGGTTCGGTAACACGACCATCCTGCTGATGGCGGGTATCATGGGTATCGACCAGAGCTTGTTCGAGGCTGCGTCCATCGACGGCGCTAACTCCGTTCAGGTATTCTTCAAGATAACACTTCCGCTGCTGATGCCTATCCTGGTATATGTTATTATTACCTCCCTCATAGGCGGTCTGCAGATGTTCGATGTACCGCAGATCATCACAGCAGGTATCGGTAAACCTAACAGAACTACCATGACGCTTATCATGTATCTTAACAACTACCTCGGCGGTTCTAAGAACTATGGTATGTCGGGTGCGATCTCCGTTATCGTATTCATCATCACAGGCATACTCAGTATGTTTGTTTATAAGACCATGGTGACCGATGACAGCAAAAAGGCAGCCAAGAAGGCTAAGAAGGCTAAGAAGGCAGCCGCGAAAGGAGTGAAGTAAGAATGAGCGCTAATACATTTACCCCCGCAGGTCAGAAGACCAAGAGCGACAAGGGAAGAATGATGGCATCCAGAGTCATTTCTTACATCTTCCTCATTTTCGTTACTATTCTTTCGCTGTTCTCGTTCTATCTGCTGATAATCAACGCTACGCGTTCCAACGCAGAGTTACAGGCAGGCTTCACGCTGGTCCCCCACGGAAACTTCATCAACAACTTCGTCAAGGCATGGAATGATACCTCGCTGGTTTCTATCCCGAGAGGTATGCTCAACAGCTTTATCATCGCGGCAGCAGCTGCTATTCTTACAACATACTTCTCCGCAATGACTGCTTACGGTATACATGTTTACGACTTCAAGGGAAAGAAGTTTGCATTCAACTTCATCCTTATTGTAATGATGATCCCGACGCAGGTTTCTGCGGTTGGTTTCGTTCAGCTCGTCAACCAGATCGGTCTTGCTGATACATACTGGCCCCTGATTATTCCTGCAATTGCGGCTCCTGCTGTATTCTTCTACATGAAGCAATACATTGAAAGCTCGCTGCCCCTCGAAGTAGTTGAGGCTGCGCGTGTTGACGGCTCGAATGAGTTCAAGACTTTCAACATCATCGCACTCCCGATGCTCAAGCCTGCGCTTGCTGTACAGCTTATCTTCGCATTCGTTGCATCGTGGAACAACTTCTTTACTCCTGCACTGCTCATCAACTCCAAGGAAAAGGCAACACTTCCTATCATGATCTCCCTGCTCCGTTCTGAAATCAACTCCAAGGCGGGCGACCTCGGTGAGGTTTACATGATGATCCTGCTGTCCATTATTCCTGTTGTTATCGTGTACATCTTCCTGTCCAAGCACATTGTTCAGGGTGTTGCACTCGGCGCAGTAAAGGGTTAATTGCACAAACATTCAGACCTTCCCGAAAACGGGAAGGTCTTTTTGTATATTGTGGAATAAATGGCATAACAGCGCGCCTTTACAAATATCAGGGATGATTATTGTCTAAGATGTCTATTGACGAACACAAGATATTGTATTATAATAAGATCAAATCGCAAAATACCTGCATATATCTTCGTCGTAGGAGGGTTCAGTGCGCAGGCGGATTGCATCATCTTATGTTTAGGAGTGCGTTCAAATGGTAATTGATGTGAATGTTACGGGCGGGGAGATATCACGCGAAGAGATTAACTACTATGTCGAAAGCGCAAAGGACAAGTTTTCGGACAGGTGCCTTACCGCGATAGATCTTGATGTAGACGGCGAGTATATTAACGCTGCATATCACTTCTCGAACGAGCCGTTCCAGCGTATCAGACGGATAACGGGATATCTTGTGCATTCCCTCGACAGCTTCAACAACGCAAAGCGCAGCGAGGAGCGCGACCGCGTGAAGCATGGTATGTAATATCATAAAAATTACGGCGGAACCGAAGCTCCGCCGTTTTTTTATTTCTTTCCGTTTACGTTGAAGTCACAGTTGGCGTGAAATTCCTTGCTTGCTTTTTCGCCCTTGCCGCCCTGCTTGCTGTCGGGGTGGAGGGGGGAGTGCAGGCGTACTTCCTCGTCCCTGCGCTTGTTCTCGGTTTTTTTTGTGTCATGTTTCATGATATGACCTCACAATGTTTCCATGTTTGAAAATCGGCGGCATTATGAGTGCCGCCGAAAAATATTCAGTTAAACGTTATATCAAACGCAGCCCTGAGCCTTCATAGCCTCTGCAACCTTCAGGAAGCCTGCGATATTCGCGCCTGCCATGTAGTTGCCGGGCATTCCGTACTCCTTGGAAGCTTCGTCGCAGCTCTTGAAGATGGAAACCATGATATCGTGGAGCTTGGCGTCAACTTCGTCGAATGTCCAGCTGTATCTGATGGAGTTCTGGCTCATCTCAAGACCGGATGTAGCTACGCCGCCTGCGTTTGCAGCCTTTGCGGGACCGTAGAGCATCTTGTTTGCGAAGTAAACTTCGATAGCCTCGGGAGTGGAAGGCATGTTAGCGCCCTCTGCAACAGCGTAAACGCCGTTCTCTGCGAGGTTCTTTGCGAAGTCACCGTTGATCTCGTTCTGTGTTGCGCAGGGAAGAGCGATGTCTGCCTTGATCTTAGCGCCCCAAACGCTGCCCTCGTGATATTCAGCGTTCTTGTGGGATGTTCTGCCGACATATTCCTTGATTCTGCCGCGCTCAACTTCCTTGATCTGCTTAACAACATCAAGGTCGATTCCATCGGGATCATAGATATAACCGTTGGAGTCGGAAGCTGTTACGACCTTGCCGCCGAGCTCGGTAGCCTTCTTGGTTGCGTAGATAGCAACGTTGCCGGAGCCGGAGATGATAACTGTCTGATCCTTGAAGCTCTTGCCGTTAGCCTTGAGCATTTCATCGGTGAAGTAGCACAGACCGAAACCGGTTGCTTCTGTTCTTGCAAGGGAACCGCCATAGGTCAGACCCTTACCGGTAAGTACGCCGCTCCACTCGTCGCGGATGCGCTTGTACTGACCGAACATATAGCCGATCTCACGTCCGCCTGTACCGATATCGCCGGCAGGAACGTCGCAGTCGGGACCGATGTGTCTGCAAAGCTCAGTCATGAAGCTCTGGCAGAAACGCATAACCTCTCCGTCGCTCTTACCCTTGGGGTCAAAGTCGGAGCCGCCCTTTGCACCGCCCATAGGCAGAGTAGTGAGGGAGTTCTTGAAGATCTGTTCAAATCCGAGGAACTTGATGATACCCATGTAAACAGAGGGGTGCAGTCTGATACCGCCTTTGTACGGACCGATAGCGGAGTTGAACTGGATACGGAAGCCGCGGTTTACGCGAACCTTGCCGTTGTCATCTACCCACGGAACGCGGAAAATGATCTGTCTCTCGGGCTCAACGATTCTCTCGAAAACGCCTGCCTCAACGAGGTCGGGACGCTTTTCCACAACGGGCTGAAGTGTTTCAAAAACCTCTGTAACAGCCTGAATGAATTCGGGCTCGCCGGGGTTTCTCTTCTTAACTGTTTCCAGCAGATCTACCAGATACTGATTTTTTAACGCCATTGTTAAAAATCCTCCTACATATAATTTCTGCCGTTTTGTGCGTGTGCCCAAAACGTTATGTTTTTATTATACACTATCGTTTCAGATTTTGCAAGATTATTTTGATAATTTTTCATTTAAAAAATTCATTTTGTTGTTTTTGAACAATTTTATATTTACATTTTATGCAAAGTTCACAGTTGCTTGTGCCGCTGCACAATGGGGACGTATTCCAGCCCTGCACCACACTACAGCGGCTTTTACGCATAATGGCACGGCTGTGGGAACGATAGGTTTCCCGTTATTAACACAAAAGCTGATTTTGCAGGATGACAGCAAAAAAGTTTCGCAAAAGTGCGAAATTTTTGTGCATAAGCACTTTAATGCGTTTAATTGCTTTTGCCCGTGCGGGGTTCTTTGCTTTCGCGGGAGCATATCGCTTTTACCATGATGAACCCCGCCGTCGTGCAGACGGCGCCGATAAGCCACTGCCACGGCTGTTCCGCCGACGGGATAAGCTCATACAGCGACCCTGCCATAAACCCGAGTATAACAAGGTAGCACCCGCGCTCGTGCCTTTCTATGAGATGCCCGAGCAGTTTTGCTGTGAGGAATGTTCCGATTATGCCCCCGAGCCCGAGCGGGACAAGCGGCAGTATATCCATCCGCGAAATGCTGTCAGCGGCAGGCTCATATATCCCGAGCATATACATCATGTGCGAAGCCGATATTCCCGGCAGAACAAGCGCGGCGGCGATGAGAATGCCTCCCGCAAACTGAATGACGGCGGCGCCAACACCGTTCTGCACTGGGATAAACAGACCCTCGGGCAGCATACCGAGCAGCAGCACCGCGGCAGCTCCCGAAAGAATGAGCAGCACCGCTGCAGGCGACATTTTTTTCAGTTCCGCCCTGCGGAATATCAGCGGAATGCCGCCCGCAACTGCTCCCAGAAAGAAAAAACGCAGCGGAAGCCCCGCGGGTGTATCCAGCACGAAGCTGACCAGCCCCGCAATCAAAAAAATCCCCGCCGCCGCGCCCAGCGAGAATTTTATGAGATAGGGCAGGCAATTTTTCGGCTGCGAAAAAATGTTCGCGACGGAATACAATAGCCTGTCGTATATCCCGAGTATAATTGCCATTGAGCCGCCGCTAATCCCTGGCACCGTCATCGAGCCGCCCACGACAAGCCCCTGCAATACTGTGGTCATGCTTTCTTTCATAATATCATCCCCTATACAATAATATTATGACAGTTTGTACGGGGTTATGCTGCGAAAATATGACGCCGTGAAAAAAATTGCTTCACCTATTGCAAAATTCGATTAATGATGATATAATAATTAAGTATAAAATGTTGAATTGTGTCTGCGGTACGCCGCGGACTTAATAACAAACGAAAGAGGGATAATTATGGCAGACACTATGCAGGGTCTGAGAAGAACGTGCTTATGCGGCGAGGTAACTTCCGCGATGAGCGAGGTCGTTGTCGGAGGTTTCACTCAGAGAGTGCGCGACAAGGGCGGCATTATTTTTATAGATCTCAGGGATAAGAGCGGCATCGTTCAGCTCGTTTTTGACGACACCACCGATCGTGCTGTATTCGATAAGGCTAAGACAGTCCGCTCCGAATACGTACTGCTGGCAAAGGGCACGGTCCGCGCCCGCGAGAGCGTAAACAATGACATCGCGACAGGTGCTATCGAAGTTATGGTTACAGACCTGCGCATTCTTTCCAGGGCGCAGACTCCTCCTTTTGAGATAACCTCGAACACCAAGACCAACGAGGAGCTTCGCTTGAAGTACCGTTATCTTGATCTGCGCAGAAAGCCGCTTCAGGATAACCTTATCATGCGCCACGAAATTGCAAAGTGCGCCCGCGAGTACTTCTATGAAAACGGCTTCACCGAGATAGAAACTCCCATGATGATAAAGTCCACCCCCGAGGGCGCCCGCGACTACATCGTGCCCTCCCGTGTGCATAACGGAAAGTTCTATGCGCTTCCCCAGTCCCCGCAGATGTACAAGCAGCTTCTTATGATATCCGGCATGGACAGATACATCCAGCTTGCGCGCTGCTTCCGCGACGAGGACCTCAGAGCGGACAGACAGCCGGAGTTCACACAGATAGACCTTGAGATGTCCTTTGTTGACGTTGATGATATCCTCGAGTGCCTTGAAGGATTCGTAAAGCGTCTGTACAAGCAGGTCCTCAATGTTGATATCCCCACCCCGCTGCCCCGCCTTACCTATGACGAGGCCATGAGCAGATACGGCTCCGACAAGCCCGACACCCGCTTCGGCATGGAGATAACCGATATTTCCGATATCGTAAAGGACTGCGGTTTCTCCGTGTTCAAGGACGCGATTTCAAATGGCGGTTCCGTTCGCGGTATCGTTGCAAAGGGCGCTGCCGACAAGCTCACCCGCAAGGAAATCGACAAGCAGACCGAATTTGTACGCGGAATCGGCGCAAAGGGTCTTGCCTATGTAAGATGGGTAGAGGATACCCCCAACTGCTCCTTTGCTAAGTTCATGGGCGAGGGCGAGCTTGAAAAGATACTCGCTGCGCTCGGCTGCGAAAAGGGCGACGTTGCGCTGATAGTTGCGGACAAGGATAAGGTTACGCTGCCCGTGCTCGGTGCGCTGCGTCTGAAGATAGCAAAGCAGCTCGACATCATCCCCGATGGCTGGAATTTCCTGTGGATAGTAGAGTTCCCGTTCTTTGAATACGACGATGAGAGCGGCGAGTGGCTGGCAATGCACCATCCTTTCACCATGCCGCTTGACGAGTGCATTCCTTACCTCGACACCGATAAGGCAAAGGTGCGCGCAAAGTGCTATGACCTTGTTCTGAACGGTATCGAGCTTTCCAGCGGCTCCATAAGAATAACCGATCCCGAGCTCCAGCAGCATATGTTCGAAATGCTCGGAATGACCGACGAGGAGATCGACGCGAAGTTCGGATTCCTTGTTGACGCATACAAGTACGGTGCTCCCCCCCACGGCGGTGCGGGCATAGGCCTTGACAGACTTGCAATGCTGATGTGCGGCTGCGACAGCCTGCGCGATGTAGTTGCATTCCCGAAGGTAAAGGACGCTAGCGAGCTTATGAGCGCGGCTCCCTCCACAGTAAGTGCGGAGCAGCTTGACGAACTTGGAATCGCCATCACAAGAAGCGAGGACGAAGAATAATTTTACAGGCGGTGTGTACACATGGATAAACGTGAATACAAGGAGATAAGCGCGCTTGCCGCAAACGGCGACACAAAGGCGTTCGCGCACCTTTACGAAACGATTTACCGCGAGATGTACTACACCGCCTTTTATACTCTTGCGAACGATGCGGATGCGGTGTCGGTGGTGCTGAGAACGATTAAGGACGGCTTTTCATCGGTTGGCAGGCTGCACACCGAGCAGGCATTCCGCACGTTTATGATGAAGTCGCTTTGCGCCAGAATTAAGGCGCGGTACAAGGAGTATCAGTCGGACGGAGCTGAAGCGGCGGCTGTCGCGGAAACAAGCGATATCAAGCGCGAGTTTGAGCGGCTTTCGTACAACGAGCGTATCACTGCGGCAATGTACGCCGCGGGCAGATTTATCCCTGCGGAAATTTCGGCGTTTACGGGGCTTTCTGCGGGCACGGTAAAAAAGAGCCTGAAAAGCGCACTGGAACAGTTCGAGCTTGACTGATACGAAAATCTTTGCTGAAAGGAGGTACGAAAATGACTGTATCGCAGCTGCGGGACAGGATGACCGAAAAGGTCGTTCCCGAAAAATTGATGCCGCAGAACATTGTTGAATTCCTTATGGACGAGGACGCGGAATTGCCCGAGCTGGATGCATTCACGTTCCTTAACAGGCTGCGTGCGCTGGGAATAGGCTCGGCGGATTTTCTGTACCTTCTCAGCGGCTGCGGCGCCCCCGCGGAGGCGGTGGAAAAGGTGCGGAAAAATCCCGCGATGAATTTGCAGGGGCTTATTCTCACGCTGGACGGCGCGGGGCTGACCTCGCAGGATTATACGAGAATGCTGTACACCGCGCGGCAGCTTTGGGAGCGCACCCTCACCATGCGGCTGGAGGACGAGGAACAGAATGACCCTGCCCCTGTGTCTGCAGAAGAAGCATATGAAGCCGCAGACGACATCCGCGAATATCCCGAGGAAGCAGAGAACACGGATGATCATCCCGCCGAAGCAGAGGATGCTGAGGAATATCCTGTCGAGGACGATATTCCCGAAGAAACTGCCAAAGCTGATGAAATCCCTGCTCCCGAGGAGCAGGCAGATGAAGTGTTTGAGAAAATGATCGAGCAGGAAGAACCGCTTGCGGAGGACCCCGCCGAACCTGAAACACCCGATATGACCGAACTTCCCGAAGGAACGGAAGAACCTGCGGTTTCGGCGGAGCTTCCCGAGGATACCGACGATGAACCGGCGGCGGATGAACCTATATCCGAGGAAACAAGCGAGTTCCGCCCCATCGACATGGACGAACTGCGGCGCAATCTTATTGCCGACGCGGAGGAACTTTCCGTTGAAGAGGATGAAACTGCTCCCGACGAAAACGCCGATGCGGAAGAGGATGATTCGGAAGAAATTCCGTCGCAGTACCACCGCGGCGCGCTGATAACCTCCGCTGTCGGAGCGGCGGCGGTGTTTGCAACGGCGGCGTGCGTCGGGTTTATGGGCTTTGCGCCCGCGGAAACCGTTTCTACAAGGTTCGCGGCGGACAGCACTGAAATTTTCGCGGCGATATATCGTTCATATAACGACGGCGTTATCGGCGCGGACGTTGTAGAGTGGAGCGGCGAGGTTTCCGCTTTCGGCGATATGCTGGTGAAGTCCGACGGCTCTCTCGGTACGTTTTACAGCGGCGGAGTGCTCTACACCGCCGGGCCGACGGGCATTTTCTGCGAAAGCGCAGACGGTACTCAGCTTTCCGAAGCTGATATCATAACACCTCCCGAGGATACTGAGTTTGTGTATGCTCAGCTTGGCGGCGACGCGGTGTACGCGGTGTTCAGCGGCGCGGAATGCGGTTTCGTGCGCATTGACGGCGGAAAGGTTACATACACCGCAGAGCAGGACGGCGTGCTGACCGATTTTGTTTTTGAAGAGGACACGGTGCGGGTCGGCTCGGTGTACACTCCTCCTTTCAGCGAGAGCTTTTTTTCCTCGCAGACGGAATGCTACCTGCCATCGCTCGGCACTGGGGAAAAGAAGCTGCTCGCCCCAGAAAATATTCTGCTCAGCGGCGCGAGCGGCTGCTCCTATGCGATAAGCGCAGAATACTCCCTTGCGGACGGCGCGGCGGAGAATGCCTTTGCGGCGCTTGGCTGCCCCGTGTATGCTTCGGCGGACGGATTCGCAGCAATGACGGACGGGGATAACGGCTTGTTCATCCGTATTGAAAATACGGCGGACGGGCTTTCACACACCGCTGTGCGAACCGATAAATTCACCTCCGCGGCGGGCGGAAACGGAGTTTATGCCACAGTCGGAAGCGACGAAAGCGGCTCTGTTGTCACGATCTATAACAGTGGCTTTACCCCTGCGGCGGCGCTGAAAAATTTCGACCGAGAGATAACATCGCTGCGCCGCAGCGGGAATATCATCTGCATAAGCGGTGCGGACGGCGTATTTATGGCGGCGGACTGCACCGACGCCGCAAACCCCGCGGTGATTTCCGGGGTGAAGAGCGGCAGGATACTCGGCGAAAGCGCGATGACCGTTGAAAACGCCTCCGACGGGCTGACTTTTCGGGTATATTCCGCTGATGGAGAAGTATGTTCCTATATCAAAAAGGTTGACGGCGATGCGGCGGCAACGCTTGCGGCAGGCAGCGGGAATGCGTTTTTCGCGGGGGACGGCGTTTACGGCGCGGCGTATAGCTGGTTCGACGGGGTTTCCGTTGTGTCGGAGTATGCGGTGTTCGGAAATCACAAGGAAGAGGTAACGCTGTTTGACGACAAAACAGGCTTTACGGCGGCGTTTGAGCGCGGCGGAACGCTGTGCCTTGTCCACGGCGGCGGTAAGATTTCATCAGATATTCACATCTGAGGTATTGACAGGAAAGCCGACGGCGTTGTATAATGAATAATGTTACCGACTGATTGGCGAAAGGACATAGTATGGACGAGAAAAAACGTCAAAAGCTGATGAAAGTTTTCAGAGTTGTTGCGATGATACTTGCGATAGCTATGATCGCCGGCATAATCATACAGTCGTTTATCTAAACCTCCGAAAGGATCTGCGTTAAATAATGGGATTATTCTATAATAATGATGTGGCGGGTTCGGGCGTTGCAAAGCACGGCCCGAAGAAAAAGCCGTTTTTCCGATTTTTTGAGATATTCGGAAACAAGTTCTGGACATTCTTCAAGATAAATCTGATTTATTTTGCGTTCTGCATTCCCGTGGTGACATTCGGCCCTGCGACGGCTGCAATGACCGCGCTGATGAGGAACATCTACCTTGAACGTCCGCAGTTCGTTTTCCACGATTTCTGGCAGCAGTTCAAGAAAAATTTCAGGCAGTCCTTTGTTATCGGGCTTGTTGATATCATCTTCCTGTCGCTGGCAGTGTTCAGTTACCGCTTCTATACCATGAACATCGACAAGAACGACTACTACTGGTTCTTCTATGCGCTCGCAATGGCGGCGGAGGTTATCTTCCTGCTGATGAATTTCTACATATATCCGCAGATAGTAGCGCTCAATCTCCGCATGGGCGCCATCGTTAAGAACTCCGTGATACTTACTTTTGCGAACCTCAAGGGCAACCTTATCACGCTGCTGTTCTTCCTGATATACGGCGCGCTGGTGCTGTTTTTCGGCATTTATGTGCTGATGCTGGCGCCGCTTCTTCCGTTCGCATGGCTGTGCTTTATATCCGTTTTCAATTGCTACCCCGCGATACAGAAGTATATCATCAACCCGTTCTATGAAGCGAACGGCGAGAAAAATCCCGAACTTCCCGAGGAAGAGGAGGGCGCTGTGTTCGAGGATATGGGCGGCAGGGAAGCCCCCATCAATCTCAGGAAGAGCGACAAAAAGGGAAAAGTCATCAAGTAATTCTCAAAATGAATATCCACATGATCGGAAGAGAAAATTTTCTTCCGATTTTTTGTGTGATTTTCCGAAAAACACTTGAAAAAAAGCTTAAAATATGAGATAATATAAAAAGAACAGTCTGCATTGTTATTCGGACAAATATTATTGCATTTAAGGAGATAGTTATGTCTAAGATCGTTGTATTCGACCATCCGCTCATTCAGCACAAGATCACCCTTCTTCGCGACTGCACCACAGGCACCCGCGATTTCCGCATTCTTATAGAAGAGATCGCTTCGCTGATGGGTTATGAGGCGCTCCGCGACCTACCCCTCGAAATGAAGGAGATAAAGACCCCAATCGAAACCACACAGTCCCCCGTTATTACGGGCAAGACTATTGCGATAGTTCCGATACTCCGCGCAGGCCTCGGCATGGTAAAGGGTCTGCTGAGCCTTGTTCCCACTGCAAAGGTAGGACACATAGGTCTGTACCGCGACCCTGAGACCCACGAGCCGCATGAATATTACTGCAAGCTTCCCGATCACATCGAAGAGCGCACCGTAATTATCCTTGATCCCATGCTCGCAACAGGTGGTTCCGCAATAGCGGCGGTGGATATGCTCAAGAAGCGCGGCGTAAAGAGCATAAAGTTCATGTCCATCATCGCAGCCCCCGAGGGACTTTCAGCGCTCATCACAAAGCACCCCGATATCGAGCTGTACTGCGGTCACCTTGACGAAAAGCTCAACGAAAACAAGTATATCGTCCCCGGTCTGGGCGATGCAGGCGACCGTATCTTCGGCACGCTCTGATAAAAAGCACTTGTATTTATCCGCGATATGTGATAAAATATCCTGTGGAGATCATATAATACCGCCGCGGAATGCGGCAGAACAGAAATGAGGATTTTAAAATGTCATCTAGTGTTATTGTCGGTACCCAGTGGGGCGACGAAGGCAAGGGCAAGATAATCGACATCATGGCGGCCAAGGCTGACGTGGTAGTACGCTCCAGCGGCGGAAACAACGCGGGTCATACCGTTGTTCACGGCAGCGAGGTATACAAGCTGCACCTGCTCCCCTCGGGTATACTTTACCCTGAAACCATCTGCCTTATCGGCAGCGGCGTTGTTGTCGATCCCAAGGTTCTTCTTGAGGAAATAGACGGTATGAAGGCTCGCGGCGTATCCTGCGATAACCTCAGAATCGACGCCCGCGCGGATATCATCATGCCGTGGCATAAGGAACTGGACAAGCTCGAGGAAGAGTTCAAGGCAAAGCAGACCGGCGTTAACGTCGGCACGACAGGCAGAGGCATCGGCCCCTGCTACACCGACAAGGACGAGCGTATCGGCATAAGAATGTACGACCTCGTTCACCCCGAGTGCCTGAAGAAGCTTGTAAAGAATACAGGCGAGCTGAAGAACCTTATCATCGAAAAGGTTTACGGCGGCAAGGCGTTCGACCTCGACGCTGTTTATGAGGAATATAAGGCATACGGCGAGAAGCTTGCAAAGTACATCGCAGACGGCTCCGTTATCGCATTCGACGCATACAAGGCGGGCAAGAAGGTGCTGTTCGAGGGCGCGCAGGCTACCCTGCTCGACATCGACTTCGGCACATATCCTTTTGTTACATCCTCTCACCCCATCGCGGGCGGCGCGTGCGTTGGCACGGGTATCGGCCCGAAGATGATCGACGAGGTCATCGGCGTCGGCAAGAGCTACACAACAAGAGTCGGCAACGGTCCGTTCCCGACGGAGCTTAACGACGAGCTCGGCGACCTCATCCGCAACCGCGGCGGCGAGTTCGGCACCACAACAGGCAGACCCCGCAGAACAGGCTGGTTCGACGCTGTTATCATGCGCCATGCTGTTCGCGTTAACGGTCTCACCGGTCTTGCAATAAACAAGTTCGATACCCTGTCGGGATTACCCATACTGAAGGTCTGCACCGCATACGAAACCACTGACGGCGAGATACTCAAGGACTTCCCCGTAACGCTGGAAGAACTTGCAAAGTGCAAGCCTGTTTACGAGGAGATCGAGGGCTACGAGGGAGATATCTCCGGCTGCAAGACATTTGAAGAATTGCCCGAAAAGTGCAGGGCATACATCACAAGGCTTGAGGAGCTGTGCGGCTGCCCCATCACCATAATCGGCGTAGGCGCAGGCAGGGAAGATGTAATCTTCCGTTGATATGAAGGTTATTTTCATCGGCGATGTCGTCGGAAAGATAGGCTGCGACGCGCTTACGGCGGAGCTCCCCGCTATAAAGCGGGAGTATTCCGCGGACATCGTTATAGTAAACGGAGAGAACAGCGCGGACGGAAACGGCATCGACCCGCGTTCCGCGCAGATGATCTTCGACGCAGGTGCGGACGTTGTCACCACGGGCAACCATGTTTTCAGAAAAAAATCCATCGACGAGGAACTGGAACGTAACGAGCGGCTCATCCGCCCCGCAAATTTCGGTGAGGATCTTCCCGGGCGGGGAGTCTGTGTGCTTGATTTCGGATCGTTCAGCGCGGCGGTGGTCAATCTTCTCGGAACGACCTATCTCCAGCCGATAGATAATCCTTTCAGGGCGGCGGACAGCATTCTCAAGGATATAAACGCGAGGGTGGTCATAGTGGATTTCCACGCGGAGGCTACCTCTGAAAAACGTGCGATGGGGTATTATCTCAGCGGGCGGGTTTCGGCTGTGCTTGGCACTCACACCCATGTACAGACCGCCGACGAGCAGATAATCGATGGCACCGGATATATCACCGACGCGGGAATGACGGGACCGAGGGATTCAATACTCGGCGTAGAAAAAGATATAATTATAGAGAAATTTCTTACCTATTATCCTAAAAAGCACGTGTTTGCGGGCGGCGACTGCGATATCTGCGGCGTCTGCATGGATATCGACGCGAAAAGCGGGAAATGCATATCAATAGAGCGTTTCAGAAAGCTTCACCGCGCCGACGCGTGATATACAGGGAGCAGGTTTTGCGGGCATTTTAATTTGAAAGGTTGGTATGCGGCTTTTGCGGCATACCGTAATGGTGAGCATCATGGAAGTTGTAAAAGTATCGGCACACTCTGTTCCTAAGTCTGTCGCGGGGGCTATCGCGGCGGTAATTCGCGAGAACGGCGAGGTCGAGGTACAGGCAGTTGGCGCGGGTGCCGCAAATCAGGCGGTAAAGTCCATTGCCATCGCCAGAAGTTATATGGCTCTTGTCGGAGTGGATCTGATATGCATTCCTGCGTTCACGACCGTTGAGATCGACGGCGAGGACAGAACAGCGATGAAGTTCATCGTAGAGCCGAGATGATCTCTTAGCGCGGATATTCTGCGGCGGACGGAGCGACCTGTCCGCCGCGTTCTGATATCATGTAAACGGAGCATAATGCCAACGGAGCGTCAAATGAAAAAAATACTCTTTCTTGCCACCGGCGGGACCATCGCCTGCGAAAAGACATCCGAGGGACTGACACCGAATTTTTCATCGGAGGAGCTGCTTTCTCACATCCCGTCTGTTCGGGAGAAATGCATAGTTGCCGCCGAGCAGCCTTTCAGCCTTGACAGCACGAATATGTCCCCGCGGGAATGGACGGCGCTCGCGGAAACTATACGAAGCCGCTACGACGAATTCGACGGATTTGTCATTGCCCACGGCACCGACACCATGGCATACGCTGCTGCGGCGCTTTCCTGCCTTGTGCAGAACAGCCGCAAACCAATTATGATCACGGGCAGCCAGCACCCCATGTCCTCCCCCGAAAGTGATGCGCCGCGCAATCTGCGGGACGCATTTTTGTGTGCCTTGGACGAGCGCCTGCACGGAGTGTGCGTTGTGTTCGGCGGCAGGATAATCGACGGCCGCTGCGCCGAAAAGGTGGATACGAACGATTACGACGCGTTCCGCAGCATTAATCGCGGGGACATCGGCGGTGTTTCGGCGGACGGAAAAATCACCGCAGAATGCGCAGATTATGTCGGCGAGCCTGTTTTTTATGATAAAATGGACACGCGTATTTCCGCCGCGAAGCTTATCCCGGGAGTGCCGCTGAAAGTGTGCGCTGATGGGGCGCGGGCGGTCATTATCGAGGGCTTCGGCACGGGGGGATTTCCAGACTACGGAGCCGCGGAAACCTCGCGGGAGGTGTCACGCCTTGCGGCGGAAGGCATATATGTAATTATGACCACACAAGTCACGAGCGGCGGCACGGAGCTTTCGCGGTACAAGGTAGGAAGCGCCGTGCATGGCGTTCTTGAAGCGGGAAAAATGACACGTGGAATGTGCGCAATGAAAACGATGTGGGCACTGGCATATTCAGGCGACCGCAGCGAGTTTGAAAAATTATTCAACGGACAGATATAGGAGGACAAAATGTTAGAGGAATTAAAGCAGGAAGTTTATGAGGCTAATATGCTTCTGCCGAAGCACGGGCTTGTCACCTTTACATGGGGTAATGTTTCGGGAATCGACCGCGAGCGTGGCCTGGTCGTAATCAAGCCCTCCGGCGTGGATTATAACAAGATGAAGCCGCTGGATATGGTTGTAGTCGACCTTGAAACAGGTCACCGCGTCGAGGGAAATCTCAACCCCAGCAGTGATACCCCCACGCATATCGTGCTGTACCGCGAATTCCCCGATATAGGCGGCGTTGTCCACACACACAGCCGCTGGGCGACTGTTTTCGCGCAGTCCGGGCGTGATATCCCTGCGCTTGGCACGACCCACGCGGATTATTTCTACGGCAATATTCCCTGTACAAGAAAAATGACCCCCGATGAGATCGCCGGAGAATACGAACTTGAAACCGGCAATGTCATTACGGAAACATTCAAGAATCTTCCCGCAAATGATATCCCCGCAGTGCTTGTTCATTCCCACGGACCGTTTGCATGGGGTACAGACCCGCACAACGCGGTACATAACGCCGTAGTCCTTGAGGAGATCGCGTTCATGGCATGGCACAACATGATGATGGATCCGCAGCTGCCCGTTATGCAGCAGGAACTGATGGATAAGCACTATCTCAGGAAGCACGGTGCAGACGCGTACTACGGTCAGAAATAATTTTAACTTTATTATCGGCAACTATCTTGAAAGGAACGGTACATCGGTTTGAACTGTATAGATGTTTCGGAGCTGAACAGGCTCGCGGCGGCTCCGTCGGAGCTTATCGGCGAGGGAGAGCGGTTTTACGCGGGGCAGATCGAAAAGGCGGCGGATAAAATATTCGAACAGCGCGTAGAGCGCCCCGTCGTGCTTATCTCTGGTCCCTCGGGTTCGGGCAAGACCACCACTGCGTCCCGCATACAGCACATCCTCCGCGAAAAGGGAGCGGCAACGCATACCGTTTCTATGGATAACTATTACATGCCCATGCACGAAAACATTGCTGCCATGGACGAAAACGGGAACATAGATTTTGAAAGCCCCATGCGGCTTGATATCACGCTATTCCGCGAGCAGCTCAAAAAACTGCTCGATTGCGGGGAGATAAATGTTCCGCTTTTCGATTTTGCGCGGCAGGAGCGGCATAACGGTCTGCCGCTGAAGCGCGAAAAGGGTGATATCGTTATAATCGAGGGTATCCACGCGCTGAATCCGCTGCTGACCGGTGGCACAGAGGACAGCACAAGCTGCGTGTACGTCAGCGTCAGAACGCGAATTTGCAGCGGCAGCGAGCAGCTTCATCCCTCAAAAATACGCCTTATGCGCCGTCTTATGCGCGACAAGCTTTACCGCGGGCGTTCGCTGGGGGAGACGTTCGAGTTTTTCCGCTCCGTTGAGCGCGGGGAGAATATGTATATAATGCCGTACAAATACCGCGCCGACCATGAGATAGACACGTTCATCATGTACGAGCCGATGGTCTATCGTGATATCCTGCTTCCCGACCTTGAGCGCGCTGCGCGGGAATACAACGGCTATGAAGAACACGCGGATATCGAGCGTTTCCTGCGGGAGCTTGAGCCGGTGGAGAAAAATCTTGTTCCCGAGAACTCGCTGATACGCGAATTTATAGGATGAAATTTGAGCCGCCCCGAGCATGGGCGGCAATTTTTATGCGCCGATTATCCAACCGATAACTTGCATAAATGTTTCAAACGGATTTGTTAATAAATTTGACCCCTTTTTTACAAAAAACCATTGAAAAAATAGCGCTGATATGATATAATCACTTTGAATGCGGGGCGGCTCAGCCGCGCGCAAATAAATTCACGGGGAAAACGCCTGCGCAGTGACGCGGACGCCCGCGGAGCATGAAAGGCAGTGATGTTAGGGTTGGAAAAAAAGCTGGCATTGTATGGCTTTAACAACCTCACCAAGACACTTAGCTTCAACATTTATGATGTGTGCTATGCAAAAAGTGAGAGGGAGCAGAAGGATTATATTGCTTACATTGACGAGCAGTATAACTCCGAAAGGCTTACCAAAATTCTCTGCGACGTCACCGAAAAGATCGGTGCAACTATCCTGAATATTTCCAAGCAGGATTACGAGCCGCAGGGAGCCTCCGTCAACATCCTCTTCGCAGAGGGATATGTTGACCCTTCCCATATCGACGTTTCCTGCAACAAGGGCAGGGACTATTTTCAAAACGCCGTTTCCCGTTCGGAAACAGTTCACGCACATCTTGACAAGAGTCATATCACCGTGCATACTTTTCCCGAGTATCACCCCGACAAGGCCATCTCGACATTCCGCGTAGACATCGACGTCGCCACCTGCGGCGAGATATCCCCGCTGAGTACGCTGGATTATCTTATCGGAAGCTTTGACTCAGATATTATCACGATAGATTACCGCGTGCGAGGGTTCACCCGCGATGTTTCGGGCAGAAAGTGCTTTATGGATAACCCGATGACCTCCATACAGGATTACATCGCAGACTCCACGCTTACGAAATACGACGCGATAGACGTGAATGTTTATCAGTCGAATATATTCCATACAAAAATGCTTATCAAGGAGATCGAACTTCAGAACTACCTCTTTAACAGGGATGTTTATGAGATACACCCGCAGGAGCGACTTGAAATAACGAACAGCCTGCGCCGCGAAATGATTGAGATCTTCAGCGGAATGAACATCTATTAAAGAGGTGAGCATAATGCGGCTTGATCACACCCGCGCGCCATTGTATGAGGCAATGAAGGAATATCAGCTTGACCGCGTTGTCAAGTTCGACGTGCCCGGTCATAAGGGCGGCCGCGGCAATAAGGTGCTTAGGGATTTTCTCGGCGAGGTCTGCATGAAGAACGACGTAAACTCCATGAAGCCCCTTGATAACCTCTGTCATCCCGTTTCCGTAATAAAGGAAGCGCAGGAATACGCGGCGGACGCATTCGGTGCGGAAAATACGATTTTTATTGTAAACGGCGCTACGGGCGCAGTGCAGGCGATGGTTATGTCCGTCTGTAAGGCGGGGGACAAGATAATCCTCCCGCGGAACGTACACAGGAGCGCGATAAACGCGCTGGTCGTATGCGGCGCTGTTCCCGTTTACGTTAATCCCGGGGTGAACAACGACCTCGGTATCCCCCTCGGAATGACCCCTGCGGAAGTCGAGGCGGCGATAATCGCCAATCCCGACGCGAAAGCGGTGCTGGTCAATAACCCGACCTACTACGGCATATGCTCCGACCTGAAAAGCATCGTCGAGATAGCGCACCGCCACGGCATAAAGGTGCTGTGCGACGAAGCGCACGGAACGCATTTCTATTTCGGTGAGGGGCTTCCCCCGTCGGGAATGAGCTGCGGAGCGGATATGGCGGCGGTATCCGTACATAAAACCGGCGGAAGCCTTACGCAGAGCGCGCTCCTGCTTCTCGGAAAAGGGATAGACCCGAACTACGTCCGCCAGATAATAAACCTTACGCAGACCACCAGCGCTAGCTACCTGCTGATGGTTTCCCTTGACCTTGCGCGGCAGAATCTCGCGCTCAACGGCAAGGCTTTCTACGAAAAAACGGTGGAGTTTGCGGAATATGCTCGCAAGGAAATAAACGCCATCGGCGGCTACTATGCTTTCGGCGAGGAGCTCTGCGACGGCGGCGCGTTCTACGCTTTCGACAAGACGAAGCTTTCGGTACATACCCGCGCGATGGGTCTTGCGGGGATAGAGGTCTACGACCTGCTCCGCGATGAATACGACATACAGATAGAATTCGGCGATATCGGAAATATCCTTGCGATAATCACCGGCGGCGACAGAGCGCTCGAAATAGAGCGGCTTCTTGGTGCGCTGAACCTTATCAAGAAGTTCTACGGAAAATCCCCCGCAGGGCTATACGACCACGAATACATCGACCCGATACTTGAGATGACACCGCAGGCGGCGTTCTACGCCGAGCAGGAAACCATCCCGATAGAAAAGACCGCGGGCAGGGTATGCAGCGAGTTCGTCATGTGCTATCCTCCCGGAATACCGATACTGGCGCCGGGCGAGCGCATAACGCAGGATATCCTCGATTACATCGCGTTTGCAAAGGAAAAGGGATGTTCGCTTACCGGCTGCCGCGATATGAACGTGGAGTTTTTGCAGGTGGTCAAGTGAGTGCGGGAAAGCACCCTCTCGTACGAAAGGAGAAACAATGGAGCTTTGGTTTACAGAGAACCATACTGACAACATACGGTTCTCCATAAAGGTAAAACAGCACCTCGTCCGCGAGAAGAGCAGATATCAGCAGATAGATATCCTCGACAGCTATGAACTCGGCAGGATACTTGTCCTTGACGGCTACCTCATGCTGTCGGAAAAGGACGAGTACATCTATCACGAGATGATAACCCACGTCCCCATGGCGACAAATCCTGACATAAAAAACGTGCTGGTCATCGGCGCGGGGGACGGCGGCACTATCCGAGAGCTGACGCGCTTCAGGAATATCGAGCACATCGACATGGTGGAGATAGATCAGCGCGTTGTCGAACTCTGCAAGGAATACCTCCCGCAGACGGCGTGCAGTCTGGACGATCCCCGTGTTACCATTTACTATGAGGACGGGCTGAAATTCGTCCGCGGGGTCGAGAATGAATACGACCTTATCATCGTGGATTCCACCGACCCGTTCGGCCCCGGCGAGGGGTTATTCACAAAGGAATTTTACGGCAACTGCTACAAAGCCCTCACCGATGACGGAATACTCGTGAACCAGCATGAAAGCACGTTCTACGACGAATACGCCGAGGCGATGAAGCGTGCGCACAGCCGCATAAAATCCTTCTTCCCGATAGCGCTTGTTTATCAGGCGCACATCCCGACCTACCCCTCGGGGCACTGGCTGTTCGGATTTGCAAGCAAGAAGTATCATCCCGTGAACGATCAGAACGCGGAATGGTGGCTCAAGCAGGGATTAAAGACGAAGTATTACAATCAGTACGTCCACGGCGGCTGCTTCGCGCTTCCGAACAATGTGCGCGATGTTCTGCGGGAAACCAAGCCGAACACATGAGGTGACGATATGCTGATAAATTTCAACGATATACCCGAAAAGGCGCTGGAGCATTTCAAGGGCGGCGAGAAAATTTTCCGCGCGAAGATGTTTACGGACGAAAATAACAAGATAATGCGCGGCGTGCTTGAAGCGGGCGCGTCGATAGGGCTTCACACCCACGAGGGAAACAGCGAGATAGTTTTCATCCTCGAGGGAAAGGAAAAAATGCTGTGCGACGGCGTGTATGAGGAGCTTTCCGCGGGAAGCTGCACCTACTGCCCCATGGGACATGAGCACAGCCTGATAAACGACAGCGACGGCGACCTTGTTTTCTTCGCCGTTGTACCCGAACATAAGTAAAGGAGATAATTATTATGAGCAGAGCAATGATAATCGGCGCAGGCGGCGTCGCAGGCGTGGTAATAAACAAGTGCTGCCAGAACAGCGATGTGTTCACGGAGATAATGATAGCCTCCCGCACAAAGGCAAAGTGCGACGCATTCAAGGAGAAGCTCCAGCCCACCACAAAGACGGTCATTTCCACCGCGCAGGTGGACGCGGATAATGTTGAGGAGCTTACCGCGCTCATCAAGGAATACAAGCCCGAGATAGTCATAAATGTTGCGCTTCCGTATCAGGATCTTCATATCATGGACGCGTGCCTTGCGGCGGGCGTAAACTACCTCGATACCGCAAACTACGAGCCGGAGGACACCGCGAAGTTCGAGTACAGCTGGCAGTGGGCATACCGCGAGCGCTTTGAAAAGGCGGGACTTACAGCTATCCTCGGCTGCGGCTTTGACCCCGGCGTAACGGGCGTATTCTCCGCCTATGCCATGAAGCATGAATTCGATGAGATAAACTACATAGATATCCTCGACTGCAACGGCGGCGACCATGGCTATCCTTTCGCGACAAACTTCAACCCCGAGATAAATATCCGTGAGGTATCCGCAAAGGGCAGTTATATCGAGGACGGCAAGTGGGTAGAAACCGAGCCTATGGAGATAAAGCGCGTGTATAATTTCAAGGGCGTCGGCGAAAAGGATATGTACCTGCTTCACCATGAGGAGCTTGAGTCCCTCGCGCTGAACATCAAGGGCATCAAGCGCATCCGCTTCTTCATGACGTTTGGTCAGAGCTACCTCACCCACCTCAAGTGCCTTGAAGATGTCGGCATGACCTCCATCAAGCCCATCATGTACGAGGGCAAGGAGATAGTTCCGCTTCAGTTCTTAAAGGCTGTCCTGCCCGACCCTGCTTCGTTAGGTCCGAGAACAGTCGGCAAGACGAACATTGGCTGTATCTTCATCGGAAAGAAGGACGGCAAGGAGAAGCACTACTACCTCTACAACATCTGCGACCATCAGGAATGCTACAAGGAGGTAGGCTCGCAGGCTATTTCCTACACAACGGGCGTTCCCGCAATGATAGGCGCGGCTATGGTGCTTACGGGCAAATGGAAGAAACCCGGCGTTTATAATGTCGAGGAAATGGATCCCGATCCTTTCATGGAGAACCTTAACAAGTGGGGTCTGCCCTGGGAAGAGGATCACGATCCTGTGCTTGTGGACTGAGCCATGCTCAAAAAAGGAGAGCGTATCTGCCCCGTGTGCGGCAGGAGGCTGGAACTAACCGCTCCGACCATGCTCACCGGCGGTGAGCCGCAGAACAGACTGCAGCGCACGATTTGCAGCCTGAAGCCGTACACGGTTTATTCCCACAGCGACCATAGGATAGTCAGAACACGCCGCGGTCAGCCGGCATACAGATCCGTCGGATATATGGAGCGCTGCATCCGCAGGGATGGATTGAGTTTATTCAATAAATTGCTGGTGTTTCACTGCATGGAGTGCAAGTCGCGGCTGTCGCTGAATTTCAACTTCATGCCGCTTACGGATTACATCCTCTGCGCACTGGTGGTATTGTTCATTCCCATGTTCTTTTTCAGGGTGGTTTTGTATATCTGGCTGGGATTGCTGGCGCTGCTTATCGCGGCGCCGATAGGCTGTATGATATACATAAAGAGAAATTTAAGCAATTTCGTGCCCGTCAACGAGCTGGACGCGCTTATGAAGCCTGTGCCAAGGCTGTCGCTATCCCCCGAGGGGCTTCAAAAGCGCCTGCTCCATGAAAGCAATATTTTCACCGTGGAGCTTTCGCAGCAGAAATTCCATCTTTACCTTGTGGAAAAGGATGAGAAGGTGCTGAAATTCTCCGTCTGCGGTTATTTTGAGGATAAAAAGAAATTTGCGGAGCTTCTTGAAAAGAGCGGTATGCAAACGCTGGAGCTTTCCTTTGAGGGCAAACCCGCAGGCACAGCGGCGGTGCTGAGTTTTTCTTCTCCGTCGTGAGCGCTGTTTTGAGGTAGATATAATCGGATAAGCAACGCAGAAACACCCTGCTATATCATTAACGAAAAGCGCCTGCGCGAAAACCTTGAGATATTCGCGCGGGTAGTAAGAAAGCTGATCTCCGAATATTGCACGCAGGCGGGCGTTTGCCTGCCTGCGTTTTGTTGGCGGGGGTGAAAAGTGGAGAATGGGAATTCGGGGAAGCGATTGATAAATCGTAATTTGTGGAGGAAAATTAAAAGATGGATTTCGGTATAGATGAAATGCAAAAAATGCAAATAAAACTTCAGAACAAGTATAAAGATAAGTGGGAGTCGATTTGTCCGGAAACAGGTAAAAACAAGTTACTTTGGATGATTGGAGAAATAGGCGAAGTGATTGATATTGTAAAAAAGAATGGTGGAACAAAAGCAGCGTCAGATACTCAATTAAGAAAAGCTTTAGTTGAAGAAATGGCTGATGTTTTAATGTATTATAATGATGTAATGTTGTGCTATGGGATTACAGC